>JACXUW010000271.1 GCA_014763705.1 Micrococcales bacterium
GGAGGACGACGCCCTCGACCTGGGCGCCACCGTGCTGCCGGTGCTCGTCAAGACGTACGCGCCCTACGTCGTCGTCGGCGTCATCGGCCTCGTCATCGGCTGGCTCATCGGACGGGGCTGACCGCCGGACCGCTCAACCCGATATACCCGCAGGGGTATAGCATTCGGCCGTGAGGAAGATCGTCGTCATCGGTGGCGTCGCCGGAGGGATGTCCGCCGCCACCCGCCTGCGCCGGCTCGACGAGCAGGCGTCCATCACCGTCGTCGAGCGCAGTGGGCACGTCTCGTTCGCCAACTGCGGTCTCCCGTACCACCTCGGTGGCGTCATCGAGAAGCGGTCCTCGCTGCTCCTCCAGACCCCCGAGTCGCTGGCCGCGCGGTTCGCCATCGACGTCCGGGTGCACCACGAGGCGCGGGTGATCGACCGCGAGAACCGCCGGGTGGTCGTCCGCGACCTCACGACCGACGAGACCGACGAGCTCGAGTACGACGCCCTCGTCCTCTCGCCCGGGGCGCGGCCGGTCGTCCCGCCGCTGCCGGGCATCGCGGTGGCGGACACGCTGCGCGACATCGAGGACCTCGACCACCTCATGGCCTCGGTGCAGGACGTCAGCTCGGCGGTCGTCGTCGGCGGCGGGTTCATCGGGGTCGAGGTGGCCGAGAACCTCGTGCACCGCGGGGTGGCCGTCACCCTCGTCGAGGCCACGGACCAGGTGATGGCGCCCCTCGACCTCGAGATGGTCGAGCCGGTGCACGAGGCGATGCGTGCGGCCGGCGTCGACCTGGCGCTCGGGGTGTCGGTCGCCCGCATCGAGCCCGCGTCGGTGGCGGCGACGACGCTCGAGGACGGCACGGTCGCCACGGCGGTCGGGCAGCCGGTCGTCCACCTCTCCGACGGCCGTGCGGTCCCCACCGGTCTCGTCGTCGCGGCCATCGGGGTGCGCCCGGAGCGCGCCCTCGCCGAGGAGGCCGGCCTCGAGATCGGACCGCACGGCGGCATCCTCGTCGACGAGCAGCTGCGCACCAGCGACCCCGCGATCTTCGCGGTCGGCGACGCGGTCGAGAAGCGCGACGCCCTCGACGGCTCGTCCGTGCTCGTCCCGCTCGCGAACACGGCCAACCGACAGGGCAGGGTCGTCGCCGACGTCATCGCCGGCCGACCGGGACGCGACCGGCCGGTGCTCGGCACCGCGATCATCGAGGTGTTCGGGCTCGCCGCCGCCTCGGTCGGGTGGACCGAGAAGCGCCTGCGCGCCGCCGGCCGTGCGCACCGGGTCATCCACACCCATCCCGGCTCGCACGCCGGCTACTACCCGGGCGCCGAGACGATGGCGCTGAAGCTCCTCGTCGACCCCGTGACGGACGCGATCCTCGGCGCCCAGGCGGTCGGTCGCGACGGCGCCGACAAGCGCATCGACGTCATCGCGACGGCCATGACCGCCGGCCTCACCGCGGGCGACCTCGCCGACCTCGAGCTCGCCTACGCGCCGCAGTTCGGTGCGGCGAAGGACCCGGTGAACATGCTCGGCTGGGTGGCGCGCACCCTCGCCGACGGCGACGTCGAGACCGTCCAGTGGCACGAGCTCGACGCGGTGCGCGCCGCCGGCGCGACCCTCCTCGACGTCCGGAGCCCGGCCGAGCACGCCGCCCGCCCGATCCCGGGGGCGGTCAACGTCCCGGTCGACGAGCTGCGGGCTCGCCTGGCCGAGCTGCCCGCCGGCCCGCTCGTGGTGCACTGCGAGGTCGGGCTGCGCGGCTACGTCGCCTCGCGCCTGCTCGCCCAGCACGGCCGGGAGGTCCGCAACCTCGACGGCGGCCACCGGACGTGGCGGGCCGGTGCCGCGGCGGTCAGCGGGCGGGGGTGACCCGGACCGCCGGGCGGGTCGCCGCGGACGCCCGCGGCGCGGGCGTGGCCCGACCGGCTGAGGAGTCCTCGGCCGCCGGCGCGGCCAGGTCGGCGCGGACCCGGCGCAGGTCGGCGTCCTCGACCTCGCCCCGGCGGCCGACCCGGCCACCCGGGTCGGTCGACGCGCGACGGTGGGTGCGCTCGAGGAGGTAGACGACCGGGGCCGCGAGGGCGAGCACGGCGGCGAGGGGGGCGATGCTGGCGACGGTCTGCGTGATGTCCATGGCACGAGTTTGACGGCCGTCAATCCACTGCCACCAGTGGCAGTCTTGACGCCGACCGGCAATTTCCTGCCATACTCGGGGGATGGCCCTGCGCAGTGTCGCCGTCCTCCTCCAGGAACCCGTCGCGCTCTTCGAGTACGGCGTCCTCGCCGAGGTGTTCGGCCTCGACCGCACCGACGAGGGCGTCCCCGCCTTCGACTACCGCGTGTGCTCCGAGGAGGACCGCCCGCTCGACGCCCGGAACGGGACGACCGTGAGCGCCCCGCACCGCCTCGACGCCACCCTCGACGCGGACCTCGTGGCCGTTCCCGCGTCGCCGTCCGCCCAGCACCCGAGCCCGGCCGTCGTCGAGGCGCTGCGAGCAGCCCACGACCGCGGGGCCTGGGTCATGTCGGTCTGCTCCGGTGCCTTCACCCTCGCGGCGGCCGGCATCCTCGACGGGCGCTCGTGCACGACGCACTGGAGGCACGCCGCCGAGCTCTCCGCGATGGCCCCGGCTGCCTCGGTGGACCCCGACGTCCTCTACGTGCGCGACGGCAACGTCATCACGAGCGCCGGCACCGCGGCCGGCATCGACGCCGCCCTGCACCTCGTCCGCACCGAGCTGGGGGCCGCCGTCGCGGCGACGATCTCGCGCCGGATGGTCGTGCCGCCGCACCGCGACGGCGGCCAGCGCCAGTACGTCGAGCGTCCGGTGCCGACCTGCGAGGCCGAGAGCCTCGGGCCGCTGCTCCAGTGGATGGTCGAGCACCTCGACGAGTCCTTCACCGTCGACGACCTCGCCCGCCGGGCGACGATGTCGCCGCGCACCTTCGCCCGCCGGTTCGTCGCGGAGACGGGGACGACTCCGCACCAGTGGGTCACCGACCAGCGCGTGCTGCGGGCCCGGCACCTGCTCGAGGCGAGCGACCTCTCGGTCGAGGAGGTCGCCCGCGACGCCGGCTTCGGCTCGGCCGCGCTGCTGCGCCACCACTTCACGAGGTGCACGGGGATCAGCCCGACGGCCTTCCGCGCCCAGCACCGCGTCACCGTCTGAGCGACGACCTTCACAGGATCTCCACACCGAGCCCGGGACGCCCACAGGCGCCCCTCCCTACGCTCGGTTCCATGAGTGAGGGGAGCAGCGCGCACGTCGTGCTCGTCGTCGAGGACGAGCCGACCATCCGGACCGCCGTGGCCGACCGGCTGCGGGCCGAGGGCTTCACCGTCGCCACGGCCGCGGACGGACCGTCGGCCGTGGAGGCGTTCACCGAGCACGAGCCGGACGTCGTCCTCCTCGACGTCATGCTGCCCGGCTTCGACGGCCTCGAGGTGTGCCGGCGGATCCAGGCCCTGCGCCCGGTGCCGGTGCTCATGCTCACCGCGCGGGATGACGAGACCGACCTGCTGGTCGGGCTCGGCGTCGGCGCCGACGACTACGTGACCAAGCCCTTCTCGATGCGCGAGGTCGTCGCCCGGCTGCGGGCGCTCCTGCGCCGGGTCGAGCGCGCCGAGCAGCTGGCCCGCACGACCGGCCGGATGGACCTCGCCGGCCTCGTCGTCGACCCCGGCACCCGCCGGGTCTCGGTCGACGACACCGAGGTGCACCTCACCCCGCTCGAGTTCGACCTGCTCTGCGCGCTCGCGACCGCACCCGGCACCGTCCGCCCGCGCGAGGAGCTGATGCGCGAGGTCTGGGGCTGGGGCGACGCGTCCGGCACCCGCACCCTCGACAGCCACGTCAAGTCCCTCCGCGCGAAGATCGGCGCCGACCGGGTGCGGACCGTGCACGGCGTCGGCTACGCCCTCGAGGTCGGCCGGTGAACCCCGAGCGGCCGCTCGACGGCGTCGCGTCGATCAAGGTCAAGCTCGGCCTGCTCGTCGGCGCGAGCGTCCTCGCCGCGGTCCTCGTCGCGGCGATCGGCGACGGGGCGGGCGTCGAGTGGTGGGTCAGCGTGCCGGTGACGATGGCGGCCGCCGTCGGGGTGACCCAGTGGCTCGCCCGGGGGATGACCTCGCCGCTGCGCGCGATGACCGCCGCCGCCCGTCGGATGGCCGGCGGGGACTACGGGCAGCGGGTCACGGCGACCTCCTCGGACGAGGTCGGCGAGCTCGCGCGCGCGTTCAACGCGATGGCCGCCGACCTCGCCGGCGCCGACCTCGAGCGTCGCCGCCTCGTCGCCACCGTCTCCCACGAGCTGCGCACGCCGCTCACCGCCCAGCGCGCCCTCCTGGAGAACCTCGTCGACGGCGTGACGACCCCCGACCCTGCGACGCTCGAGGCCGCCCTCGCCCAGGCCGAGCGGCTCTCGGCGCTCGTCGGCGACCTGCTCGACCTCTCCCGGGTCGACGCCGGCGTCGCGCCGCTGTCCCTCGGGCCGGTCCGGGTCGCCGAGCTGCTCGCCCGCGCCGAGGCCGAGGCCGGGGTCGCGGCCCGACCGGTCCGCATCCGGACCCGGGTCGAGCCGGCCGACCTCGTCGTCGCGGCCGACGGCGCGCGGCTGGCCCAGCTCGTCGCGAACCTCCTCGACAACGCGGTCCGGCACAGCCCCGCGTACGGCGAGGTGCGGGTGCGCGCCCGTGCCGACGGCGACACCCGGTGGGTGCTCGAGGTCGGCGACGACGGCCCCGGCATCCCCGCCGCCGACGCCGACCGCGTCTTCGAACGCTTCGGCACCGGCTCCGACGCGGCGGGCGGCACCGGCCTGGGCCTCGCCATCGTCCGCTGGGTCTGCGAGCTGCACGGGGG
>JACXUW010000272.1 GCA_014763705.1 Micrococcales bacterium
ACCCCGACGGCCGCACGCCGGGCGAGGACCAGGCGCGGGGGGCCGAGCTCGCTGCCGCCCTCGGGGTCCGGCACGTCGACGGCTACGACGAGCTCTTCGCCGAGGGGCTCGACGCGGTCGTCGTGTGCACCGAGAACGCGCGGCACCGGCCGGTCGTCGAGCAGGCTGCCGCCGCTGGCGTGCACGTGCTCTGCGAGAAGCCGCTCGCGACGACCCTCGAGGACGCCGTGGCGATGCAGGAGGCGTGCGAGCGGGCCGGCGTCCACCTCGTGACGGCCTACCCGGTGCGCTTCCACCCGGGCTTCCGCGAGCTGCGCGAGCGGGTCCGGCGCGGCGACGTCGGTCGCGTGCTCGCCGTCACCGGCACGAACAACGGTCAGGCGCCGATCGCGTCCCGGCGCTGGTTCGTCGACGCGGAGCTGGCCGGCGGTGGAGCCCTCATGGACCACACCGTCCACCTCGCCGACCTCCTCGACGACCTGTTCGACGACCGGCCGGACAGCGTCTACGCCCAGGTCAACCGGGTCGTCCACGCCGACGAGGTCGACGTCGAGACCGGTGGGCTGGTGGCCCTCACCTACCCCGACGGCCTCGTCGCCACCATCGACTGCAGCTGGAGCGCGCCGGCCAGCTACCCCGGCTGGGGCGGTCTGACCCTGGCCGTCGAGGGCGAGCGCGGCAGCATCGCGCTCGACGCCTTCTCCGAGCGGGTCGAGGTGTACGACGACCGGGTCGGCGGGCTGCGCTGGGAGCCGGTCGGGGTCGACCTCGACGCCCTGATGCTCGAGGACTTCCTCGCCACGGTCCGGGACGAGGGCGCCCCCCGGCGCGACGGCGGCGTCGGCCGGCGCACGTTGGAGGTCGTCCGCGCGGCCTACGCGTCGGCCGCGACCGGCCGGGCCGTCCCGCTGGGGGACTGACCCGCCGGCCTCGGCGTCAGCCCTCGGCGGCGGCGGTGACGGGCAGCGGCGCCGCCCCGCCGCCCCCGCGCTGACGACGCTTGACCCGGCCGTCGACGAAGCCGGCGACCTTGGTCAGGGTGTAGTTGATGAGGATGTAGACCAGGGCGACGACGAGGTAGGCCTGCACGGTGTTGGCGTACCCGGAGCCGAGGGTCTTGGCCGCCGTGAGCAGCTCGGGGTAGAGGACGATCGTGCCGAGCGCGGTGTCCTTGAGGATGACGACGAGCTGGCCGATGAGGGCCGGCAGCATCGCCCGCAACGCCTGGGGCAGCTGGATCGAGCGCATGGTCTGGCCGGGGGAGAGCCCGATCGACAGGCCCGCCTCCGCCTGACCCGCCGGCAGCGAGTGCACCCCGGAGCGGACGAGCTCGGCGATGACCGAGCCGTTGTAGAGGGTGAGGCCGAGGACGACGGCGGCGAGGGGGGCGTACTGGTTCGGCAGCCAGGTCGCGGTGGCGAACCAGCCGAAGAAGAAGAACACCATCATGAGCAGCACCGGCACCGAGCGGAAGAACTCGACGACGACGCCGCTCACCCACCGCACCCACGTGAGGTGCGAGAGCCGGCCCATCCCGAAGACGAGGCCGTAGGCACCGGCGAGGACCATCGAGATCAGGGCCGCCTTGATCGTCTCCCAGAGGCCGGGCAGGAGGTAGTCGCTCCACACCGCGGAGTCGGTGACGAACGGGCTCCACTGGTAGCCCTGCAGCTGGTTGCGCTCGGACATCTTGCTGTAGACGAGCCAGAGCCCGCCGAGCAGGAGGAGGACACCGACACCGGTGAGGACGTTGTGCCGCAGGCGGGCCCGTGGTCCCGGGGCGTCGAAGAGGACGTTCTCGGTGCTCATCGCTTCACCGCCAGCCGCCGGGACACGCTCGTGATGCCGACGCCGAGGGGGAGGGTGAGGATGACGAAGCCGAGCGCGAAGATGAAGAAGGTCGGCAGGCTCGCCCCCTCGTTCTCGGTGATCTGGGCGAGGAGCCCGGCCGACTCGGCGGTGCCGAGGATGACCGCGGCGACCGTCGTGTTCTTGATGAGCGCGATGAGCGTCGACCCGAGGGGGGCCACCGCTCCACGGAAGGCCTGGGGCAGCAGCACCTCCCGCAGTGACTGCCCGAAGGTGAGCCCGATGGAGCGGGCGGCCTCCGCCTGGCCCGCGGGGATGGTGTTGACGCCGCTGCGCAGGGCCTCGCACACGAACGCGGCGTGGTAGACGGCGAGCATCACCACCGCCCACCAGTACGCGTTGCGGCTCGCCTCCTGGGAGAACGGGATCTGGAGGATGTAGGTGATGCCGAGGATGCTGAAGAGCATGAGCAGGGTGAGCGGCGTGTTGCGCACGGTGTTCACGTAGAACGACCCGAGGAACCGCAGGACGCCGACGGGGGAGACCCGGAAGACGGCGAGGACGGTGCCGAGGACGAGCGCACCGACGGCGGAGAGCACCGACAGCTGGATCGTCACCCAGAAGGCACCGAGGATGTCGTAGTTGCTGAGGATGTCGCCCATCGGGGCACCTTTCGGCCGGGGCGGGGCCCGTCCCCGGTGATGCCGCCCACCCGAGGGGCGGACGGCATCACCGGGTCCGGGGCGCGGTCAGGAGCAGGCGTCCGGGGTGGGCGGGTTGCCCGCCGGCGGCTTGTAGCCGGCCGGCCCGAGGTTCGCGTCGACGATCTTCTGCCACTCGCCGTCGTCGATCATCTTCTTGATCGCGTCGGTCACCTTCTGGCAGAGGGCCGTGTCGCCCTTCTTGAGGCCGATGCCGTAGCGCTCCTCGGAGAACGGCTGGCCGACGACCTTGAGCTTGCCCTTGTACTGGTCCTGGGCGGCGTAGCCGGCGAGGATCGTGTCGTCGGTGGTCAGGGCGTCGACGCCGTTGGAGACCAGCGCGGCGACGCACTCGGAGTAGGTGCCGAACTCCTGGAGGTTGACCCCGGGCACCTTGTCCTTGACCTTCTGCGCGGACGTCGACCCGGTGACCGAGCACAGCTTCTTGCCGTCGAGGGTGTCCGGGCCGGTGATCGAGGAGTCGTCGGCCCGGACGAGCAGGTCCTGGCCGGCGACGAAGTACGGCCCGGCGAAGGAGACCTTCTCCTTGCGCGAGTCGGTGATCGAGTACGTCGCGACGACGAGGTCGACCTGGCCGGTGGAGATGAGGGTCTCGCGCTGGGCGCTGGGCGCCTGGACCCACTGGATGTCGCCCGCCTCGTGCCCGAGCTGCTTGGCGACGTACGTCGCGACGTCGACGTCCATCCCGGTGTAGTCGTTGCCCTTCTTGAGGCCGAGACCGGGCTGGTCGAACTTGATGCCGATCTTGATGCCGTTGCTGCCGCCGCCGCTCCCGCTGCCGCCGCCGTCGTCGCTGCTGCCACAGGCGCCGAGTCCGAGTGCGAGCGCCGCGGTGGCCGCGACCGCACCCCATCGTCGTGTCGTCATGTGCTGGTTCCTCCCTGTCGTGCCGGAGCCCTCGTGACCGGGCGCCGGCGTGGTGGGTCCCTCGTGGGTCAGTGGGTGAGGATCTTCCCGAGGAAGTCCTTGGCGCGGTCGCTCCGCGGGTTCGTGAAGAACTCCTCGGGCGTGCCCTCCTCGACGACCTGGCCGTCGGAGAGGAACACGACGCGGTTGGCCGCCTTGCGGGCGAAGCCCATCTCGTGGGTGACGACGATCATCGTCATCCCGCTCTTCGCGAGCTCGACCATGACGTCGAGCACCTCGTTGATCATCTCCGGGTCGAGCGCCGAGGTCGGCTCGTCGAAGAGCATCACCTTGGGGTCCATCGCGAGCGAGCGGGCGATGGCGACGCGCTGTTGCTGGCCGCCGGAGAGTTGCGCCGGGTACTTCTCGGCCTGGTGAGCCACCCCGACCCGCTCGAGGAGCTCGAGGGCGCGCTTCTCGGCCTCGGCCTTCTTCATGCCGCGGACCTTGATCGGCCCGAGGGTGACGTTCTCGAGGATCGTCTTGTGCGCGAAGAGGTTGAAGGACTGGAAGACCATCCCGACGTCGGCGCGCAGCGCGGCGAGCTCCTTGCCCTCCATGGGGAGCTCCTTGCCGTCGATGGTGATCGACCCGGTCTCGAAGGTCTCGAGCCGGTTGATCGTGCGGCACAGGGTCGACTTCCCCGAGCCGGAGGGCCCGATGAGGATGACGACCTCACCCCGGCCGACCGAGAGGTTGATGTCCTTGAGCACGTGGAGGTCACCGAAGTGCTTGTTGACGTCGGTCATCACGACCAGGGGCTCGCTCATGCATCAGCAACCTAGCGACACAGGTGGCTCTCAGGGAAACGACGGCCCGGGAATCGCACCGGATCGTGACCGAACGGCAACCTCGGCGAGGCCGGCGAGGCGGCGCGTGGCCGTCCCCGTCGGCTGGTAGCCACGGATCGCAGCGGCCGGAGGACTGGCGGCCTTCGGATCCAGGGGGCTTGGGGGAGTGTGGCCGCGAGAACCGTGGGCGGACCCTCGCGCCGAAGGACCGGCCTGCGGCAGGATGCGGTCATGCCCGTGTCGCCGTCCGCCGTCCGCGCGTCGCTCGCCGACGCCGTCCCCGACGTCTACTGGACCGACCGGCCCGACCTGCGCCCGGCCGCTCGGCCGCCGCTCACCGGGCACGGCCACCGCGCCGACCTCGTCGTCGTCGGTGGCGGGTTCACCGGGCTGTGGGCCGCCGTGCAGGCCAAGGAGGACGACCCGTCCTGCGACGTCGTCCTCGTCGAGCGCGGGCGGCTCGGCATCGCCGCGTCCGGGCGCAACGGCGGGTTCGTCTCGCCCTCGCTGACCCACGGGCTGGCCCAGGGCGTCGCGTGCTGGCCGGACGAGGTCGAGACCCTCGAGCGGCTGGGGGCCGAGAACATGGCCGGCCTCGCCGCGGCGGTCGAGCGGTACGG
>JACXUW010000273.1 GCA_014763705.1 Micrococcales bacterium
TATTCGACCTCGGCCAGCCCCTCGCCCGGCGAGCGGCCGTGGCGGCCGTTGGCATGCCAATCCTCCCATTCGACGATGGCCGCCCATTCGGCCGCGTCGACGCGGCGCTGCGCGACGGTCACGCCTTGCATGTTGCGCATTGCCGCGAGGCGCCGCGCCTGCTCGGCGCGCGCGATGGCGGGGGTGTCGAACGAAGAGAGACGAAGGAACGTCATGCCATTTTGTCCTGTTGAGCAACATGGCCGATCAGCACGTCAGCGTGACACCAGCGGCTGGTGAGCGGGCACCAGCATTGCAGGTCGGTCCCGATCAGGCGGGGCAGCGCTGTATCGAGGCGGTGGCGCCAGCGAAACAGCGCGTCGATTTCGTTCGGGCAGAAGCCGAGGAGGCCGAGGGAGAGCGCGCCCAGACGGCGCTCGATCCAGCAGCGATAGAGGGCCACGCTGCGCGCATGGCCGAAGCGTTTCCAGTTGAACGGATTGCCATAGATCGTCGGGCGGCCGACGTAGATGACACCCTGCGGCGTGCGCGTCCCTTTGCGGCGCGAGCGCTGGTGTCGCCGGGGAAGCCCCGCGTTGATGGGAGGGGCAGCGCCCCTCCCATCCAAAATTGGCGAACGCGAAGGCATCGGGTTAGCCGTGGCCGTAGCCGGAGCCGTAGCCGGAGCCGTAGCCGGAGCCGTAGCCGTCGCCGTCGCCGGAGCCGTAGCCGTAGCCGTAGCCGTAGCCGTCGCCGTCGCCGTAGCCGTAGCCGTAGCCGTAGCCGTAGCCGTAGCCGTAGCCGGACTCGTGCTGCGAGTCCTCGCCGAGCGAGGCCGCGAGCGCTACCGCGGTCACAGCTTGCCGGCCCACGCGTTCTCGTCGACGTCGAGGACGAGAACGCTGGTCATGATGTGGAAGCGGATGGTCCCGGCCTTGTCCAGGACGGTCTTGGAGGTCGGGCCGCTGCGGAGCTCGCCGAGGCCCTTGGTGGTGCCCCAGACGCGGATGATCGAGGCGTCGCGCAGTTCGGCGACGTCGCTGGTCTTGTCGTGGCGGATGCGGCCGACGGCGACCCAGCCGCGCTGGAGCACGACGATGACGGTCGACGAGAGGCCGACCTCGGCGACATACGTGGTGCCGTTCACGGTGATGGTGTCCGGCGAGATGGTGTCCTGCATGGTTGATCTCCTGCATCTGCGGTTGCCTCACCGGGGGATTCCGGTGAGGACGCTTGCGCGGCAGTGGTGCTGCTTCACGACCGGTGCGCCGCACACCGGACAGTTGGGCGAGGTCAGGTAGGTGCGGGTGCGCTTGGACCGCCGGCGGGAGCGGATGGGGTCGTGCTTCTCGCCGGGCTGGGTGGTCGGGTGGCAGCGGGGGCAGCGGCCAGCGGTGCCGTTGGGCAGGTCGACGAGGCGACCGTCCTCGGAGCACTCACCGCACCACGGCGGGCGGTCGATGGGCTGGCGCTTCATGCCGCCTCGCTCGGGGCGGCGAGCTGCTGCAGCCACGCCTTGAAGGTGACGATCGGGCCGTAGTCAGCGACCTCGGCCGCGTAGCCGCCAGTGGCCGTCTCGCGAGCGAGTTCGGCGGCGTGCCGCGCTAGGCGGTAGTCCTGGACCATCTGACGGTGCTGGCAGGAGAGCCGGCACCGTCGCATCCCTGGCGAGCAAGGCATCACGAGGCCCTTGCCGACTCCAGGGCACGGCGGGCCTCGAGAAGGGCGTCGTGCGCCACGCGCATGCCCTCGAACGTGGCTTCCGGGGTCTCATCGGCGGGCGCGAGCGCCAACAGCTCGGCGAGCTCGGCCGAGAGCTGGCGGAGGCGGAAGGCCACGCCGATGGCGGCGCTCATCGCTCCTCCGCAGTGGCGGTGCTCGCCTCGGACGACGAGGACGAGGCGAGCACCGCCCGGACGAAGAGCCATGCCGGCAGACCGACGACGAGCCCAAGGACCGCGATGACCTGCGCGGCCTGGGTGGTCATGCCGACACGCCCTCATCGGTGGGGACGAACCCGAGGGGTAGGTCGTCCTGCATCCCGACGAGGTCGTCCAGGCTGACGCCGAGCTCCCGGGCGACGCCGATGGCGTCGCGCAGAGTCCAGGGCGTCCGGCCGCGCATCCTGTCGCTGAACGCCGGCTGGGTGAGCCCGAGCCGGGTGGCGAGGTAGATGTGCTTGCGGCCGGTGGCGTTGATGGCCTGGGCGATCTTGTCCATGGCGGAGGTTCTATAGCGATTTGCTCTCGAACCGTGGGAAGACACGATCTATGGGCGTGTCGGCGAAATCATCGCTTCTCGTTATGAGGGGCGCTACGATCCGGCCATGGACTCAGAACTCGCAAGGATCGTGGCCAGCAATGTGCGTGCCGAGGCTGCTCGGCGGGGATGCACCCAGACGAAGGTGGCGGAGCTCGTCGAGCTCGCTCAGCCGGCGGTCAGTGACCGATACCGCGAGCGCCGCCAGTGGCAGCTGGAGGACCTGGACAAGCTGGGGAGGGCATGGGGCCTCGACCCGGCGGAACTGTTGGCGCGCCCGAAGGGATTCGAACCCCTAACCTTCTGATCCGTAGTCAGATGCTCTATCCGTTGAGCTACGGGCGCCCGGTGCGCTCGCGCGCAACGACTGTGCAGACTACCGGAGCGGCCGCCGGGACGAGAAATCGGTCGGGCCGCCGCCCGGCCAGGGCCCGCAGCGGACCCCTTGTGAAAACCTTCACAAGGGGTCCCGCACACTCGGCCTGCGGCCCTACCGTGGAGCTGAGGCTCCCAGCGATGGGCGCCCGAGGTTCCGCCTCCGACAGCGTTCGGTCGCCCGTCGCGACAAGGGGTCGAGCACACCGGCACCCGGCGGAAGGAACGACCATGACCACCCTCGAGACGACGAGATCCCGCGGCACCAGCCACGCGGCCCTGCAGGACTGGGTCGACGAGGTTGCCGCCCTCACCGAGCCGGACGCGGTCGTGTGGTGCGACGGCTCCCAGGAGGAGTGGGAGCGGCTGACCGACCAGCTCGTCGAGTCCGGCACGTTCGTGCGCCTCGACCCGTCGAAGAAGCCGAACTCCTTCCTCTGCCAGTCCGACCCGACCGACGTCGCCCGCGTCGAGGACCGCACCTTCATCGCGTCCGAGCGCCAGGAGGACGCCGGCCCGACGAACAACTGGGTCGACCCCGCCGAGCTCAAGGCGACGATGGCCGACCTGTACCGGGGCTGCATGCGCGGCCGCACGATGTACGTCATCCCGTTCGTCATGGGCCACCTCGACGCGACCGTCCCGATGTTCGGCGTGGAGATCACCGACTCCGCCTACGTCGTGACCAACATGCGGATCATGGCGCGCATCGGCACCCCGGTCCTCGCGACGATGGAGGCGCTGGACGCGCCGTTCGTCAAGGGCCTGCACTCGGTCGGCGCGCCGCTCGTCGACGGCCGGCCCGACGTGCCGTGGCCGTGCAGCGACACCAAGTACATCGCCCACTTCCCCGAGACCCGCGAGATCTGGTCCTACGGCAGCGGATACGGCGGCAACGCGCTCCTCGGCAAGAAGTGCTACGCCCTGCGCATCGCCTCGGCGATGGCCCGTGACGAGGGCTGGATGGCCGAGCACATGCTCATCCTCAAGCTCACCTCGCCCGAGGGCCGCACGCACTACGTCGCCGGCGCCTTCCCGAGCCAGTGCGGCAAGACCAACCTCGCGATGATCGAGCCGACCCTCGAGGGCTGGAGCGCCGAGATGGTCGGCGACGACATCGCCTGGATGCGGTTCGGCCCGGACGGCCGGCTCTACGCGGTCAACCCCGAGTTCGGCCTCTTCGGTGTCGCACCGGGCACCGGGATGCACACCAACCCGCAGGCCGTGCGGACCATCGAGCAGGGCAACTCGATCTTCACCAACGTCGCCCTGACCGACGACGGCGACGTGTGGTGGGAGGGCCTGACCGAGGCCCCGCCGTCGCACCTCACCGACTGGAAGGGCAACGACTGGACGCCGGAGTCCGGGGTGCCGAGCAGCCACCCGAACAGCCGCTTCACGACGCCGGCCAAGCAGACCCCGATGATCGCCGCCGAGTACGACAACCCGGACGGCGTGCCGATCGACGCGATCCTCTTCGGCGGGCGCCGCAAGACGACGGTGCCGCTCGTCTACGAGTCGCGGGACTGGACGCACGGCGTGTTCGTCGGTGCGACGCTCTCCTCCGAGACGACCGCCGCGGCGACCGGTGCGGTCGGTGTCGTCCGCCGCGACCCGATGGCGATGCTGCCCTTCATCGGCTACCACGCCGGCGACTACATGCAGCACTGGCTCGACATCGGCGCGAAGGCCGACCCGTCGAAGCTGCCGAAGATCTTCCAGGTCAACTGGTTCCGTCGCGACGACGAGGACGGCTCCTTCCTCTGGCCCGGTTACGGCGACAACGCGCGCGTCCTCAAGTGGGTCGTCGAGCGGCTCGACGGCACCGCTGACGCCGTCGAGACGCCGGTCGGGCTCGTCCCGGCACCGGGCGCCCTCGACACGACGGGCCTGGCGATGAGCGAGGAGCAGGTCGCCAAGGCGTTGCGCGTCGACGTCGAGGACTGGCGCGCCGAGCTCCCCCTCATCCGCGAGTGGTTCGCGAAGATCGGCGACCGGCTGCCGGCCGAGCTCGCGGCCGAGCTGGACACGCTCGAGGAGCACGTCGGGCAGGCCTGATCCGACGGCACGACGGGGCCCCTCCGGATCGCACGTCGGCGGGGCCCCGTCGTGGGCTCAGATGGTCGGTGCGGCGCCGTTCGCGTCGCCCGGGGTCCTCGACCCGCCGCCCTGCTGGTTCGGCTGGCCGGGGACCCGCCCCGGCTGGCCCGGGAGCACGCCGC
>JACXUW010000274.1 GCA_014763705.1 Micrococcales bacterium
GTGCGGCTGGTCGGCCAGCGACTGGCCGACCCCCGGCAGGTACGGCTCGCCGCCTTTCTCGCGTTCGGGGCCGCCGGGGTGCTCGGCCTGCTGCTCGTCGCGCTGTCCCAGGCCTGGGTGATGCTGCCGCTCGGCGCCCTCGCCGTCCTCGCCGCGTGGCGCTACACCGGCGGCGACAACCCCTACGGCTACCGCGGGCTCGGTGAGGTGTACGTCTTCGTCTTCTTCGGGCTGATGGCCACGCTCGGCACCGAGTACACGCAGGCCGGCTCGGTCTCGTGGTTCGGGGTGGCCGGGGCGGTCGGGGTCGGGGCCGTCGCGTCGGCCATCCTCGTCGCGAACAACCTGCGGGACATCCCCACCGACACCGAGCACGGGAAGCGGACCCTCGCGGTGCGGCTCGGTGACGCGCGGACCCGGACGTCGTACGTCGCGCTGGTCGGCGTCTCGGTCGTGGCCCTGGCCGTCATGGCCGTCGCGCAGCCGTGGGTGCTCCTCGCCCTCCTGTCCCTCGTCGTGGCCGCGCGCGGGGTGCGGGTCGTGCGCTCCGGGACGGTCGGGCCCGGGCTCGTGCCGGTGCTCGCGTCGACCGGGCTCTACGAGGTCGCGTACGCGGTGCTCGTGCTCGTCGGCGTGGCCCTCGGGCGGGCGCTCTGAGCGGCTCGCTCAGCGGAAGTCGTCCTCGCCCTCGTCCCCCCGGCGGGTGACGACCTCCGCGTCCTCGGCCTCCTCGTCGGTGCGCCGGTCGCCACCCCTGGCGCGCCGCGCCTCGACCCGCCGCTCGATGGTCTCGGAGAGCTGGGTCGAGTAGTCCTGCCGGAAACGCCGGAGCGCGACGTACGAGACGCCCATCGACAGCAGCGCCGCGAGGACGACGAGCAGGAGGTACTGGTCACGGCCGCGGAGCCCGACCAGCCAGAGCAGCAGCACGCACCCGAAGAAGATGAGCAGGCGCAGCACGGTATAGCGCAGGAAGGCGTTCATCGCGGGAGCGTCCTCACAGCCCCGAGTACGAGTGCATGCCGACGAGGAAGACGTTGACGACGGCGAAGTTCAGCACGACGCAGACGAAGCCGGCGAGCGCGATCCAGACGGCGTTCTGCCGCTTCCAGCCGGTCGTCGCCCGGGCGTGGAGGTAGGCCGCGTAGAAGACCCAGATGACGAAGCTCCACACCTCCTTGGGGTCCCAGTTCCAGTACGAGCCCCACGCCTGCCGGGCCCAGATCGCCCCGGCGATGACGGTGAAGGTCCACATCGGGAAGGCCACGATGTGCGTCGAGTAGGTCATCCGCTCGAGGGCCCTGGCGGAGGGCAGGCGCGCCATGAACGAGCGCCGGCCGGCCTCGCCGGAGCCCGCCTCGAGGCGGTCCTGGACGAGGTACAGGACGCCGAGCGCAGCGCCGAGGGTGAACACGGCGACGGTCATCGTCGCCACCGTGACGTGGATGGCGAGCCAGTACGAACGCAGCGACGGCATGAGCTCGGAGGCGTCGGTGTACCAGACGGTGATGGCCGCACCGAGGACCAGCAGCACCGGCGTGACGATGAAGAGCCCGAGCCACCGCAGGTCGCGGCGCGTGGACCAGCCGACGTAGCCGAGCAGGGTGAACATCGCTCCGACGAGCGCGAACTCGTACATGTTCCCCAGCGGCCAGCGGTGCACCTCGGCGGCCCGCAGGACGACCCCGGCGACGAGCAGCAGCGTGCCGAGCCAGGTGAGCGAGCGGGCGATCCCCGCCGCCTTGCGCGCCGACGCCGGCTCCTCGGCCGCCGCGGGAGCGACGGTGTCCGCCGGGGGCGTCACCGCACCGCCGGTGGCCGTACCCGCCGCGACGAGCTCGCGCTCGGGGGCCGCCTCGGCGACGGACTCCCGGGCCGGGACGATGCGGGCGAGGTAGACGCCGTGCGCGAGCATCGCGAGCGTCAGCACGACCATCGAGGAGTACACGGAGTAGTTCGACAGCTGGGCGAGCGTGTAGTCGGTCATCGGGTTCCTTCGGGTCCGGAGAGGACGGCGGCGACCTCGTCGTCCATGCCCTCGTCGTCGTCCTTGGCCAGGCCGCCGACGGAGACCACGGTACGACCCGTGCCCTCGTGTGGACCAACCCGGACGAACACCCGGCGGCGCCGGACGACGAGGCTGAGGACGAGCCCGGCGAGCGCGAGGAGCGCCGAGACGAGCGTGAGGGTCTTGCCGGGGTCGGTGCGGATCGAGAGGCCGGCGAACCGCTCGACGCCGTCGAAGGTGATCGACCCGCGACCACCCGGCAGCTGGAAGGTCTCCCCCGGGCGCAGCAGGATGCGCAGCTGGCCGGTGCCGTCCTTGCCGGGCAGCGGGGTCATCTTCGCGGTGTCGAGGGTGTACACCGACTGCGGGGCGCCGCCGGGGAACAGCTCGCCGCTGAACGCGGTGAGCGCCAGCTGGGGGTCGAGGGTGTCCGGGAAGACCGAGTGCGGGCCGCGCTGGGAGTCGATGACCCCGGTCGGCAGGAAGAACCCGGCGAAGCCGAGCTGGTCCGGCTGCGCCCCGGGCACCTTGACCGCGCCGACCGACGTGTAGTTGTTGTCCTGGGCGAGGAACGGTGTGGCGTCCGCGTAGATGACGGTGCCCGAGGCGTCCCTGACGGTGATGTGCGGCGCGTAGCCGTTGCCGAGGAGGAAGACGGTGCCGCCGCCGGTCTCGAGCGGGTGGTTGACGGCGATCTCGCGCCGCTCGGCGCGGCCGTCCGGCCCGGTGAAGGTCGTCGCGGCCCGGAAGTCACGGGGCATCCCGAACTGCCCCTTGCCCTTGTCGCCGGTCTCGAAGGACACGTCCATCGAGTCGAGCCGGATCGTGAACGGGTCGAGGTCGGTGGGGTCGACCCACGGCCCGGGGCTGAAGGTGTCGTAGCGCGAGAGCGTGTTCGCGAAGGTCTGGCCGACCGGGAGGATGACGTCGCCCTTCCAGCCGAGCAGGTGCCCCCAGGCGACCCCGACGAGGACGCCGATCAGCGCGAGGTGGAAGACGAGGTTCCCGGTCTCCTTGAGGTAGCCCTTCTCGGCGGACAGCGACGTGGCGTCGTGCGCGTGCACGCGGTAGCGGCGGGCCCGCAGCGCCGTCCGCATCCGCTCGAGTGCCTCGTCCGGGGTGGCGTCGAGGACCTCCTCGCGATGGGCCGGCAGCCGCTCGAGCCGGCGTGGCGCCCGCGGCGGACGGGAACGCTGCTGGTGCCAGTGGATGCGGGTGCGCGGCACGACGCAGCCGATGAGCGAGACGAACAGCAGGAGGTAGATCGCCGCGAACCACGGTGACGCGTAGACCTCGAAGAACCCGAGCCGGTCCAGGAGCGGGCCCGCGGTCGGGTGGTCGGTGATCCACTGCGTCGTGCGGGCGGCGTCGATCGAGCGCTGCGGGAAGGTCGAGCCCGGGACGGCCCCGACGGCGAGCAGCAGGAGGAGGAACAGCGCGGTGCGCATGCTCGTCAGCTGCCGCCAGAGGAAGCGGAGCCAGCCGACCGGTCCGAGCCGTGGCTGGGTGATGCCGTCGCCCGGGCCGCCGCCGTCCGGTGGGGCGGGCTGGGTCGAGAGCGACTGGTCGGTGCTCACAGCGACACCTCGAACCCCGAGACGAGCTCGGTCTGCACCCAGCGGTTCATCGACTCCCAGACGCCGGTCAGCAGGAGCAGCCCGACGACGACGAGCAGCACCCCACCGAGCACCTGGATGACGCGGGTGTGCCGGCGCAGCCACCCCGACGCCCGCCCGGCGCGGTCGAGGCCGGCGGCGACGAGCAGGAACGGCACCCCGAGGCCGAGGCCGTAGGCGACCGCGAGGGTGACGCCGCGGACGAGCTGGGGGTCGCTCGAGGCGGTGGCCATCACGAGGACGGCGGCCAGGGTCGGGCCGGTGCACGGTGCCCAGCCCAGGGCGAAGACTGCCCCGAGGAGCGGCGCGCCGAGCAGGCCGGCCCGCGGTCGCCAGTGGATGCGGGCCTCGCGCTGGCTGCCCAGCCCGACGAAGACCAGCCCCATGAGGACGACGAGGCCGCCACCGACTCGCATCAGCACCTCGCGGTGCTCGACGAGCGAGGCCCCGACCCCGGTGACGAAGATGGAGCCGAGGACGAACACGACGGTGAAGCCGAGGACGAAGAGGAGCGCGCCGGCCACCGTGCGGCCGCGCGAGCGCTCGGCCGCGGACTCGCCGGTGAGGCCGGTGACGTAGCCGAGGAAGCCCGGCACGAGCGGCAGCACGCAGGGGCTGGCGAACGAGACCAGCCCGGCGAGCGCGGCGACGCCGACCGCGAGCGGGAGCGCCCCGCTCGACACGGTGTCGCCGGCGGCGGCGACGAGGGCGGGCGTCACGACTCGGCGACCACGTCGTCGACGAGGCCGCCGAGGGTGCTCGCGTCGACCGGTCCGTTGACCCGCGCGGCGATCCGCCCCTCGCGGTCGAGGACGAGCGTGCTCGGGGTCGTCGGGGCCTTGCCCTGGAGCCGGAGGAGCAGGACGCCGGACTGGTCGCTGAGGCTCGGGTAGGTGAGGCCGGCCTTGCGGATGAACGCCGCTCCGCGGGCCGCCTCCTCGCGGGTGTCGATGCCCATGAACTGGACCGGGGCCTGCTTGGCCTGCTGCGCCTCCCACGCCTTCTGGAGGTCGGGGGCCTCGGCGACGCACGGCGGGCACCACGAGCCCCAGACGTTGAGGACGAGGACCTTCCCGCGGGTCGCCGTGATGTCCCAGGCGGTGCCGTCGACGAGCTCGCCCTGCATGGTCACCGGCTCGCCGCGCTCCGCGGCGGGGATGGCCTCGACCGCGCCGTCGCCCGAGACGTAGCCCTTCTGGTCGC
>JACXUW010000275.1 GCA_014763705.1 Micrococcales bacterium
CGAGGTGTCGGGCTACCAGGTCTCCCGGGCGGCGATCGAGTCGGTGGGCGTCGGCCTGCGCCCCTACGACGAGTCGATCCTCACCCGGGCCGGCGGCTTCGGCAACGTCGACGCCACCGGGGTGCGCATGTACTCCTTCCCCGGGCAGACCAGGCAGTGGAACCACCCGGTCGGCCAGGCCCAGTACGCCGTGGCCAACCTCAACTCCTACCGCCTGAACCCCGACCCGCGCTACCTCGCCATCGCCGAGGCCAACGGGCAGCGGCTCGTCGACCGGCGGGTCGTCTCGGCGGACGCCTGGTACTACCCGTACGACTTCGACTTCGCCGTCCACGGCGACACGACGCAGACCCTCCGGGCCCCGTGGTACTCGTCGATGGCCCAGGGTGAGGCGCTCTCCGCGTTCAGCCGCCTCTACCAGGTCACCCACGACGCGAAGTGGCTCGAGGCCGCCGACCGCACCTACCTCAGCCTCGTCCAGGCCCCCGAGGGCGAGGCTCCCTTCGCCTCCCGCGTCGACTCCGCCGGCCGGCTGTGGTTCGAGGAGTACCCCCGCTACCCGGTGTCCCAGAGCGAGATGGTCCTCAACGGGCACATCTTCACGATGTTCGGCCTCTACGACTACTGGCAGCTCACCGGGCGCCGCGCCGACGTCGGGAAGCTGTTCCTCGGCGGCCTGCGCACCATGGAGCTGACGGTCCGCACGGCCTACCGGCGACCGAACTGGGCGAGCGTGTACTCGCTGCACCACGCGATCCCGACGATCAGCTACCACAAGACGCACATCGCCCAGTTCCTCCTCCTGTGGCGGCTCACCACCGATCCCCAGTGGATCAGCCACGCGGCCGTCTTCCGCGAGGACTTCCCGGAGAAGAACGTCCCCGGGACCGCCGTCATCCGCCCGGGCACGTTCACGATCTACCGCCTCGACTCCGACAAGCGGGTGGTGGCCACCCGGCGGGTCAGCTTCAGTCGGCAGACCGGGGCGCCCTACAGCACCCGGCACCGCATCCAGGGCGGCCCCAAGGCGCTGCAGATCAGCGCCGGGGGGTACTCCGGCTGGTGGTTCCCCGAGAGCTCGGCGGTCTACGGGCTCGGGGCCGTCGACGTCGACGTGTACGCGCCGAAGGCCCGGCTGGTGCTCCAGGCCGGCCGGACGTACACCTTCTACCGGATCGACTACCGCGGCAACGTCCTCGGCTCGAAGCGCCTGACCGTCACCCGCACCACGAGCGCCCCGACGAACCACAGCGCGGTCGTCCTGGGCCGTCCCTCGTGGTACGTCACGGCGGGCTGGCTCGCGGGCTACTACGTGGCCTTCCAGACCGGGGTCGGCGCGAGCTCCTACTGACCGGTCGGGGCCGCTCCGCGACGACCGCGGAGCGGCCCTGATCCCTGCGTCACCCGAGGGCGACACCGCCCCTCCGCATCCCCTACGCTGGTCGTGGACAGGGGTTGGGCCGGGTTGCCGGGCCCGGGACTCCGCTCCGTCCCGAGCCGTGGCCTGCCGGGGCCACGGATGGAGGACCTGTGCCGCGAACACGAGGACGACGCCCCGCGGGGAGCAACACGCGGGAGGCGATCGTCGCCGCGGCCAAGCACCAGTTCGGCGAGCACGGGTACCCACGCACGACGCTGCGCGGCATCGCGCGGGAGGCGGGCGTCGACACCCGCCTCGTCACCCACTACTTCGGGTCCAAGCAGAACCTCTTCGTGACCGTCGTCGACTTCCCGTTCGACCCCGTGGCGCTGGCCGACGCCGTCCTCTCCGAGGGCACCGGCCGCGCGGGCTACCGGCTCGCCGAGCTGACCATCCGGATCCTCGAGGACCCGGGGACCCGGCAGACGATGACCGGGCTGGTGCGGGCCGCGGCGTCCGAGGACGAGGCCGCAGGGCTCGTCCGGCGCATCCTCACCGAGCGGATGCTCACGCCGCTCGCCGAGCTCCTCGGGCCGGACCACCCCGAGCTGCGGGCCGCCCTCATCGGCACCCAGCTGAGCGGGTACGTCTTCACCCGCTACGTCCTCGGTCTGCCCGGCATCGCCGAGGCCGACCCCACCGAGCTCGCGAGCGCCGTCGGCCCGGTCATGCAGCACTACCTCACCGGCCCGCTGGGGGAGCCCGTCCCGGGCTGACGCCGGACCACCGCGCGGACACCTCGCACCGATCCGGCGGGCGACGGGTGAGAATCATCCGGTGGAGCCCGCCGTGCTCGTCGTCGCCATCGTCCTCGTCGTCATCGTCGTCAGCCGGCTCGCCGGTCCGCGCGGCGTGCCGGTCCCCCTCGCGCTGCTCGTCGTCGGGGCGGTGCTGTCGGCGGTCCCCGGCGTCCCGGAGATCCGGCTGTCGCCCGAGGTCGTGCTCCTCGGCCTGCTGCCCCCACTGCTCTACGCGGCCGCCCTGTCGAGCTCGCTCGTCGACATCCGCACCTACCGCTCGAAGATCCTCAGCCTCTCGGTCGGGCTCGTGCTCTTCACCGCGCTCGGGGTCGCCCTCGTCGCCTGGGCGCTGCTGCCCGGGGTGTCGTTCGCCCTCGCCCTCGCGCTGGGGGCGATCGTCGCCCCGCCGGACGCCGTCGCCGCCACGGCGGTCGCGCGGCGGATCGGCCTGCCCCGCAAGATCACGACGATCCTCGAGGGCGAGTCGCTGCTCAACGACGCGACCGCCCTCGTCACGCTGCGCACCGCGCTCGCCGCCGCGGGGCTCGCGGCCCACGGCACCGGCGAGGTGAGCCGGGTGACCCTCGGGTCGGTCGCCCTCGACCTGCTCGTCGCGGCGCTCGGCGGGGTGGCCATCGGCGTCGTCGCCTACCTCGTCGTCGGCTGGCTGCGCCGGCGGCTCACCGAGGTGCCGGCGGACACCGCGCTGTCCTTCATCGCTCCCTTCGTCGCGTACGCGCCGGCCGAGGCGGTCGGGGCCTCGGGGGTCCTCGCGGTCGTCACCGCGGGGCTGCTGCTCGCCTACCGGGCACCGGTCCTGCAGTCCGCCCCGTCGCGGCTCGCGGAGCGCATCAACTGGTCGAGCGTCACCTTCGTCCTCGAGAACGCCGTCTTCCTCCTCATCGGCCTCCAGGTCTGGAGCCTCGTGTCGGACACCCGCGACGGCGAGCTCGGCACCGGCCGCACCCTGGCCGTCGCCGCCGCCGTCCTCGTCACCGTCCTCGTGCTCCGGCCCCTCTGGCTGGTCGCGCAGTCGGCCGTTCAGGTCCTGCGCGGCCGCGCCGACCGCCGGGCGATGCTCGGCTGGTCCCTCGTCAGCGGCTGGGCCGGGATGCGCGGCGTCGTGACGCTCGCGGCCGCCCTCACCCTCCCGGAGGACGCCCCGATGCGGCCCGAGCTCGTCCTCATCGCTCTCGTCGTCACCGTCGGGACGCTGCTGCTCCAGGGGACGACCCTGCCGGCGCTCGCCCGTGCGCTCGACGTGCGCGGGCCGGACCCGCGCGAGGACGCGCTCCAGGAGGCGACCGTCCTCGGGGCCACGACGGGCGCCGGGCTCCGGCACCTCGAGGCCGACCCCGAGGCCGACGCGGCGGTCGTCGAGGTGATCCGGGGTCAGGCGAGCGACCGCGTCAACCGGGCCTGGGAACGGTTGGGCACCCTCGGTCCGGGCGACCGCGAGAGCCCGGCCGAGGCGCGGGCCCGGCTGCGGGCCGAGATGATCCGCGCCGAGCGCGAGGAGCTCCTGCGCATCCGGAGCGCCGGCACCGTCGACCACGCCGTGCTGACGAGCGTCCTCGGCCAGCTCGACGCCGAGGAGACCGCCCTCGCCTGGAGCGCGACGCGGACGGCCGGGGTGCGTGAGTCCGAGCTGCTGCGTCCCCCCGACCGCGTCGCCGGGGCCTGCGCCCACCTCGCCGACGACGCCGCGCCGACGCCGCCCGCAGAGGCCGACGGCTGCCCGGAGTGCCGCGCCGAGGGCCTCACCTGGGTCCACCTGCGCTCGTGCACGACGTGCGGACACGTCGGCTGCTGCGACTCCTCGGTCGGCAAGCACGCGACCCGCCACTTCCACACCTCGCAGCACCCGGTCATGCGCTCGATCGAGCCGGGCGAGGCGTGGCGCTGGTGCTTCGTCGACGAGGTGCTCGGGTGACCCCGGCTCAGTGCGGACCGGCCGCGGCGCCGAGCTCGCCGTAGGTGCGCCGCGCCGCCTCGAGAGCCGCCACGTACCCCGCCCGCTCGTGGGCCTGCGGGTCGGTCGTCGCCGGGACCGCGAGCCGGCCGCGCACCTGCTCGAGGCGCGTCAGGCCGTGGCGACGCATCCAGTCCTCGAGGCCGTCGAGGAGGACCGTGACGTGCCCCGTCCCGTGCCGGACCAGCGCGGACGCGGTCATCACGACGTCCGCCCCGGCGAGCAGGTAGGCCACGACGTCGGCGGCGTCCTCGACACCGGTCGTCGCCGCCAGCGAGGCCCGCACCCGGTGGCGGAGGATGGCCACCCAGGTGCGGGCGAGCCGGGCCTCGGCGGGCGTGGAGAGCGCGAAGCCGGTCGTGACCGTCATCGCCTCGGGGTCGACGTCCGGCTGGAGGAAGCGGTTGAAGAGGACCAGCCCGTCGGCCCCGGCCCGGTCGAGGCGGGCGGCCATCTCGCCGGTCGCGCTGAAGTACGGGCTGAGCTTGACCGCGACCGGCACGGACACGACCGCACGCACCTCCTCGAGCACCTCGACGTGCCGGTCCTCGACGTCGCGCCCGCTCGTCGCCGGGTCGCCCGGCACGACGTGCACGTTGAGCTCCACCGCCGCGGCTCCGGCGTCGGCCAGCCGGCGGGCGAAGCGCGGCCACCCGGCGGCGGTGCTCCCG
>JACXUW010000276.1 GCA_014763705.1 Micrococcales bacterium
GCTCGGCGCCGCACCCGGGGACGGGTGCGGCGCCGAGGTGGGCGCGGGGGGAGGGGCTCAGGCCGAGACCGGCTGTGCCTCGGTACCGCTGGTCTCCCCGCTGATGACCCGGTGGCCGCCGGTGTGGTTGACCGAGATCTTGCGCGGCCGGGCCTCCTCGGCGACCGGGATGGTCAGGGTGAGGACGCCGTCGGAGTAGTCGGCCTCGATCCGGTCCAGGGCCACGCCGTAGCCCAGCGTCAGCTGCCGGGCGAAGGTCCCGGAGGGGCGCTCGTGGGAGAGCCACTGCACCTCGCCGTCGGTCTGCTCGCGGCGCTCCGCGCGGATGGTGAGGGTGCGGTCCTCGACGTCGACGTCGACGGTCGAGGGGTCGACGCCGGGGAGATCGACCTTGGCGACGAACGTCTCGCCGGTGCGGTAGAGGTCCATCGGCATCGCCGTGCTCGCGGGCGTGCGGAGCGTGCCGGCCAGCATGCGGTCGAAGTCGCGGAACGGGTCGAAGGTGGCCATGGATTCCTCCGTGATGGTGCTCGTGCGGGTGGTGACCCGCGGTGTTCGTGTGACATGAGTGTCAACGACTCAACTTATAGACGTGTTCCCGACGCAGGTCAAGTCGCCCGGCCGGAGGTCGGTCGGTGCTCGCCCGGTGCGTAGGGTCGGGGTCGTGGAGAGCAGCGGGGTGGCGTACTTCGAGCGGCTCGGCCCGAGCACGTTCCGGGCGACCGAGCACACCGGTGGGGCGTGGCGCGAGGACGAGCAGCACATCGCGCCCGCCCTCGGTCTGCTCGCGCACGTCGTCGAGCGCGACCGTGACGCCCGGCGCCCCGACCGGCCGGTGCTCGCGCGGCTGTCCTACGACATCCTCGGCACCGTGCCGGTCGACGTCGTCGACACCGAGGTGCGGGTGCTGCGGCCCGGGCGGACGATCGAGCTGGTCGAGGCGTCCGTCGCCCACGGTGGCCGAACGGTCGCGGTGCTGCGCGCCTGGCTCCTCGTCGAGCGCGACTCGGCCTCGGTCGCAGGGTCCCCGGTGCCCGGGATCCCCGGTCCCGACGAGCTCGAGCCCTGGACCCCGAGCGCGCTGTGGCCCGGCGGCTTCATCGGCTCGGTCGAGCTTCGCCGCCACCTCGAGGAACCCGGCCGCGGCTGGTTCTGGGTGCGCACGCCGGTGCCGCTCCTCGCCGGCGAGGAGGTGAGCCCGACCGCCCGCGTCGCGGGGCTGCTCGACATCGCCAACGGGATGACCGTCCGCGCCGACCCGCGCGAGGTGCACTTCCCGAACGTCGACCTCACGGCGCACCTGCTGCGGGTGCCGGAGGGGGATTGGCTCGGCGTCGATGCCTCGATCACGTTCGGCGACAACGGTATCGGCGTGACGAGCAGCCAGCTGCACGACGCCGCTGGTCCGCTCGGCTCGCTCGCCCAGTGCCTCACCGTCCGCCCCCGCTGAGGGTGCGGTGATGTGACGTCGAGCACCCCGTCGTCGGCGTCGCCCCGGGCACGTCCCGCGTCACTAGCGTGGAGCCAGGCTTGCGAGCCGCCCGGTCCCCCTGCACCCCGAGCGGTCCGCCCGACGGGAGAAGGTCGTCACGACTGCCCATCCGCGGCCCGGCCCCGATGCGGCCGGATCGGTCCGGGGGACCGCCGCGGGTGCGCCGCGCCGCAGGGGCACGGCCCGCGTCTCGTCGACCGTCCTCGTGCTCGGGACCGTGAGCCTGCTCACCGACCTCTCGTCGGAGTCGGTCTCCTCGGTCCTGCCCCTCTACCTGACCACGACGATCGGGTTGTCCGTCCTCGGGTACGGACTGCTCGACGCGGCGGTCCAGGGCTCGCAGGCCCTCGTCTTCGTCCTCGCCGGATGGCTGGCGGACCGGGGTGACCACCCGCGGCGGGTCGCCCTTTCCGGCTACGCCCTCTCGGCCCTGACCCGGACGGGACTACTGGTGGCCGGCGGGGCCGGCGCCCTCACCGCCCTGCTCGCCCTGGACCGGCTCGGCAAGGGCATCCGCACCGCACCGCGCGACGCGATGATCGGGGCTGTCTCCGAGCCGAGGACGCTGGCGCGTTCCTTCGGGGTGCACCGCGCCCTCGACACGGCGGGCGCCGCACTCGGCCCGCTGCTCGCCGGAGCGGTGCTCTGGGTGTCGCCGGGTGGCTTCAGCAGCGTCTTCGTCGTCTCGCTCGCCTGCGCCGTCCTCGGCGTGGCGGTCCTCGGCCTGCTCGTCCCGGACGTCCGCCCGCGTCGCGCCGCGTGGGTGGAGCGGCACCGGCAGCGGCACGGTCGTGGCCTGCCGTCCTGCGTCGGGTGCACGTGCGACGTGCCGGGGCTGGTCCCGGGGGTCCCGTCCTTCAGCTGGGCGTTCCTCCGGCTCCCCGGGCTGCGACGGCTGTTGGCGGTCGCGTTCATCCTCGCGCTGCTCAGCGTCGGCGACGGCTTCGTCTACCTCGTGCTCCAGTCTCGGGACGGCTTCGCGGCCGCCTGGTTCCCGCTGCTCTACGTCGGGACGAACGCGGTCTACATGGTGCTGGCGGTGCCCGCCGGCCGGCTGGCCGACCGGGCCGGACGGGCGCGTGTCTACGTCCTCGGGCACCTGGTGCTCGCGTCGGCCTTCGCCGTGGCCGGCTCGCCGTTCGCCGGCCCGACGGCGACGGTGGCGAGCCTCGTCCTCCTCGGCGCGTTCTACGCGGCGACCGACGGAGTGCTGTCCGCCGTCGCCGGTCGGATGGCCCCGGAGGCCGCGGCATCGGCCATCGGCGCGGCCCGGACCGTCGTCGCCGTCGGGCGGATGGTCGCGGCTGGAGGCTTCGGGCTGCTCTGGGTCACCGTCGGCCGGGCTCCCGCGATGCTGGTCGTCGCCGGCCTGCTCGTGGTCGCGGTGCCGGTGGCGGCGGTCCTGCTGGGTCGGGACGACGCGCCGGGCCGTGGGCACCGCACGACGGTCCGAGCGCTCACCGGCCACGGAGACTGAGCGACGCCCCCGCGGGCAGTCCCGGCGAGGGCGTCGCTCACGTGCGTCGGCTCAGATGTCGAAGTACATCTCGAACTCGTGCGGGTGCGGGCGGAAGCGGATCGGGTCCACCTCGTTGACGCGCTTCCAGTCGATCCACGCGCCGATGAGGTCCTCGGTGAAGACGTCGCCCTCGAGGAGGAACTCGTGGTCGGCCTCGAGCGCGTCGAGGACGGCCGGCAGCGACCCGGGCACCTGGGCGATCGACTCGTGCTCCTCCGGCGGGAGCTCGTAGAGGTCCTTGTCGACCGGCTCCGGCGGCTCGATCCGGTTCTTGATGCCGTCGAGGCCGGCCATCAGCTGCGCGGCGAAGCACAGGTAGGGGTTGGACGACGGGTCCGGCACGCGGAACTCGATGCGCTTGGCCTTCGGGCTGTCGCCGGTGATCGGGATGCGCACGCAGGCGGAGCGGTTGCGGGCCGAGTACACGAGGTTGACCGGGGCCTCGTAGCCCGGGACCAGCCGGTGGTAGCTGTTGACCGTCGGGTTGGTGAACGCCAGCAGCGCCGGGGCGTGCTTGAGCAGGCCGCCGATGTACCAGCGCGCGATGTCGGAGAGACCGCCGTAGCCGCGCTCGTCGTAGAAGAGCGGCTCGCCGTCCTTCCACAGCGACTGGTGCGTGTGCATGCCCGAGCCGTTGTCGCCGAAGATCGGCTTCGGCATGAACGTGGCGGTCTTGCCGCCCTCCCACACCGTGTTCTTGACGACGTACTTGAACTTCATCATGTCGTCGCCGGACTTGAGCAGCGTGTTGAAGCGGTAGTTGATCTCCTGCTGGCCCGCGGTGCCGACCTCGTGGTGGCTGCGCTCGACCTCGATGCCCACCTTCGCGAGGTTGAGGCAGATCTTGTCGCGGGTGTCGGCGAAGTGGTCGACCGGCGGGACCGGGAAGTAGCCGCCCTTGTACCGGGTCTTGTAGCCGCGGTTGCCACCCTCCTCGGCGCGGCCGGTGTTCCAGGCCGCCTCGACGGAGTCGATGTAGTAGTAGCTCGCGCTCTGCTTGGTCTCGAAGCGCACGTCGTCGAAGACGTAGAACTCCGCCTCGGCGCCGAAGAAGGCGGTGTCGGCGATGCCGGTGGACTTGAGGTACGCCTCGGCCTTCGCCGCGATGTTGCGCGGGTCGCGCCCGTAGGCCTCGCCGGTGAAGGGGTCGACGATGCTGAAGTTCATGATGAGCGTCTTCTCGACGCGGAACGGGTCGACGTAGGCCGTCGTCGGGTCCGGGATGAGCTTCATGTCGGACTCGTGGATGGCCTGGAAGCCACGGATCGAGGATCCGTCGAACATCTGGCCGTTGGTGAAGAAGTCCTCGTCGACCGTGTGCGCCGGCACGTTGAAGTGCTGCATGACGCCGGGTAGGTCGCAGAACCGGATGTCGACGAACTTGACGTCCTCGTCCTTGATGAAGGCGAGGACCTCGTCAGCGGAGCTGAACACTGTGTTGAACCTCCTGGTTCGGTGCAGGGGCTATGGGAGCCAGCCCTGATGGCGTTGCCGACGACGGTAGGGCGGGGCGGTTTCCC
Source organism: Micrococcales bacterium (assembly GCA_014763705.1). Lineage (GTDB taxonomy): Bacteria > Actinomycetota > Actinomycetes > Actinomycetales > Dermatophilaceae > Phycicoccus. The sequence goes on from JACXUW010000276.1 coordinate 4,532, forward strand.
GTCGGTGACCCGGATGTTTCGCCGACGTAACGCACGCCACCGTATCAAGGAGTGGGATGACCGGCCCGAGGCGTGGAACAGGGCGAGACGTCGCCGGCCGGTGTGGGCGCCAGCTCGTCAGAACGGGGGCCGGATGGGCGCCGGGGGTCGCGCGCGGGCGCGTGCGGGACGGAGTCCTGTGACCTGGACGGGGTGCGGCGGCCGGCGGAGCTCGACACGGCAGGTTCTGGGCAGGGGGTCGCGTCCGCCGAGCAGGTTCTCGAGGTGGTG
>JACXUW010000277.1 GCA_014763705.1 Micrococcales bacterium
GGCCCCGGCCTCGGCGCGGCCGTCGCCCTCTACATGGCGGTCATCGCCGCGATGGCGCTCGCCGGCTGGGCCACCGGCAGCCCGCTCGTCGCCGCCGGCGTCACCCTCTTCGTCGTCAGCGACACCGTCCTCGCCCTCGGCCGCTTCGTCGAGGAGCGGCCGTGGACCGGCTCGGTCGTCATCGTCACCTACCACCTCGCGCAGGCACTCATCGTCGCCGGCATGCTCGGCTGACACCGGTAGCCCGCGGAGCGTCGGTCCCGGTCGACCTCCCACCCGGAATACCCCACGGGGGTATCCTGTTGGTCCGGCCATGACCACTCACAGCCACGCCCACGACACCACGACGACCTGGCGGGACGCCGCGTCGGCGACCCTGCACTGCCTCACCGGGTGCGCGATCGGCGAGGTCCTCGGAATGGTCCTGGGCACCGCGCTCGGCCTCGGGACCGGTGCCGTCGTGCTCCTCTCCGTCGTCCTGGCCTTCGTCACCGGCTACGCCCTCACCGTCTCGTCGGTGCTGCGGGCCGGCCTGGCCCTCGGAGCGGCCCTGGGGGTCGCGCTCGCCGCCGACACCGTCTCGATCCTCGTCATGGAGGTCGTCGACAACGGCTTCATGGTCCTCGTGCCCGGCGCGATGGACGCCGGCCTCGGCACGGTGCTGTTCTGGGCCTCCCTCGTCGCGTCCCTGGCCGTCGCGTTCGTCGTCACGGTGCCGGTCAACCGCGCCCTGATGAGCCGCGGGCGCGGGCACGCCGTCGTCCACTCGATGCACTGACCCGCACCCGGCAGCGGGCGGCGCCCCGCGGCGCCGCCTGCCCGGGCTGCACCCCCGGACACCGCCCGCCCCGGCTGCGCTACCCTGAGCAGGTGCCGAGGTTCCTGCTCCTTACCTAGCCGCGCCGGCCAGCACCAGGCCCGCGCGGCGACCCCTCCTGTGCGAGGGGTTTTTTCATGGCCGCAGGACACGACGACGACGAGGACGAGATGAGCGAGACCCCGCACCGCTACACCGCCGAGCTGGCTGGTCAGATCGAGGTCGCCTGGCAGGACCGCTGGCAGGAGCGCGGCACCTTCCACGCCCCGAACCCGGCCGGCCCGTGGGCCGACCCGCAGGCCGTCGCGGACTACGAGAACGGCCACCTGCTCGTCCTCGACATGTTCCCGTACCCCAGCGGCGCCGGCCTGCACGTCGGGCACCCGCTCGGCTACATCGCGACCGACGTCTACGCCCGCTACAACCGGATGCTCGGCAAGAACGTCCTGCACTGCCTGGGCTACGACGCCTTCGGCCTGCCCGCCGAGCAGTACGCCGTGCAGACCGGCCAGCACCCGCGCAAGACGACCGAGGACAACATCGTCATCATGGCGCGCCAGCTGCGCCGCCTCGGGCTGGGCCACGACGACCGTCGCTCCATCCGCACGATGGACCCCGACTACTACCGCTGGACGCAGTGGATCTTCCTGCGGATCTTCAACTCCTGGTACGACCCCGACGCCGAGCGCCCCGATGGCGGACGGGGCCGTGCGCGCCCCGTCGAGGAGCTCGTCGAGGAGTACCGCAGCGGCACGCGGCCGCTGCCGAACGACGACGGCCGCGGGTGGGAGGACCTGTCCGACGTCGAGCGCGCCGGCATCCTCGACGCGCAGCGGCTGGCCTACACCTCCGAGGCACCGGTCAACTGGTGCCCCGGCCTCGGCACCGTGCTCTCCAACGAGGAGGTCACCAACGACGGCCGCTCCGAGCGGGGCAACTTCCCGGTCTTCAAGCGCAACCTGCGCCAGTGGATGATGCGGATCACCGCCTACGCCGACCGGCTGGCCGACGACCTCGACCGGGTCGAGTGGCCGGAGAAGGTCCGCATCATGCAGCGGAACTGGATCGGGCGCAGCCAGGGTGCGCGCGTGACGTTCCCCGTCGAGGGGGCCGTCGACGGCACCGGCATCGAGGTCTTCACGACCCGCCCCGACACCCTCTTCGGCGCGACCTTCATGGTGCTGGCCCCCGAGCACCCGCTCGTCGACGAGCTCGTCCCCTCCGGTGGCTGGCCCGAGGGGACCGACGACGCCTGGACCGGCGGCGCCGCCACGCCCGCCGAGGCCGTCGACGCCTACCGCCGGGCCGCCTCCCGCAAGAGCGACGTCGAGCGGCAGACCGAGGGCAAGGACAAGACCGGTGTCTTCACCGGCGGTTGGGCGACCAACCCCGTCACCGGCACCCGCATCCCGGTGTTCGTCGCCGACTACGTGCTCATGGGCTACGGCACCGGCGCGATCATGGCCGTCCCGGGCCAGGACGAGCGCGACTGGGACTTCGCCACCGCCTTCCACCTGCCGAAGATCCGCACCGTGCAGCCCGACGAGGGCCACGACCCGGACACCGCGTTCACCGGCACGGGCCCGGCGATCAACTCGAGCAACGACGAGCTGAGCCTCGACGGCCTCGACGTGCCCGAGGCCAAGGAGCGGATGACGGCCTGGCTGCAGGAGAAGGGGATCGGCGAGCCGACGGTCACCTACAAGCTGCGCGACTGGCTCTTCAGCCGGCAGCGCTACTGGGGCGAGCCCTTCCCGGTGCTCTTCGACGAGGACGGCGTCGCGCACGCGGTGCCCGACTCCATGCTTCCCGTCGAGCTGCCCGAGGTGCCCGACTACAGCCCCAAGACCTACGACCCCGAGGACGCGGGCAGCGAGCCCGAGCCGCCCCTCTCGCGCGTGCAGGAATGGGTCGACGTCGAGCTCGACCTCGGCGACGGCCGCGGCCTGCGCCGCTTCCGGCGCGAGACGAACACGATGCCCAACTGGGCCGGCTCGTGCTGGTACTACCTGCGCTACCTCGACCCCGAGAACGCCGACGCGCTGGTCGCCCCCGAGAACGAGTCCTACTGGATGGGACCGCGGCCGGAGCCCGTCGCGGGCGCCGCCCCGGGAACCCGCGACCCCGGTGGAGTCGACCTGTACGTCGGCGGCGTCGAGCACGCCGTGCTCCACCTGCTGTACGCCCGCTTCTGGCACAAGGTGCTCCACGACCTGGGGCACCTGAGCAGCGACGAGCCGTTCCGCACGTACTTCAGCCAGGGTTACATCCAGGCCGCCGCGTACCGCGACGACCGCGGCCAGCCGGTCGAGGCCCGGGAGGTCGAGGAGGCCCCCGACGGCGGCTTCACCTGGCAGGGACGGCCGGTGACCCGCGAGTTCGGCAAGATCGGCAAGTCGCTGAAGAACATGGTGAGCCCGGACGAGATGTACGCCGCGTACGGTGCCGACACCTTCCGCCTCTACGAGATGGGCCTGGGCCCGCTCGAGCAGAGCAAGCCGTGGGACACCCGGGCCGTCGTCGGCAGCCAGCGCTTCCTCCAGCGGTTGTGGCGCAACGTCGTCGACGAGGAGAGCGGCGAGGTCGTCGTCGTCGACGCGCCCCTCGACGACGCCACCACCCGCGTGCTGCACCGGACCATCGACGCGGTGCGCACCGACTACGCGAGCCTCGGCTTCAACACGGCCATCGCCCGGCTCACCGAGCTGAACAACGCCCTGACCAAGCTCGAGGGAGGCGTGCCCCGCGCCGCGGCCGACGCGCTCGTCCTCATGGTCGCGCCGCTCGCCCCGCACATCGCCGAGGAGCTGTGGATGCGGTTGGGGCACACCGAGTCCCTGGCCCACGAGCCGTTCCCGGTCGCGGACCCCGCGCTGCTCGTCGACGAGACGGTCACCTGTGTCGTCCAGGTCAGGGGCAAGGTCAAGGACCGCCTCGAGGTGGCGAGCGACATCACCGAGGACGCCCTGCGCGAGCTGGCGCTGGCCAGCCCGAAGGTGCAGGCCGCCCTCGAGAACGGCGTGCGGACGGTCATCGTGCGGGCCCCGAAGCTCGTCAACGTCGTCCCGGCCTGACCCCGACGGGAGACCCGAGGGGACGGGGCCGGGCCGCCTGCCGTCTCGGGTCGTGGACCGCGGGTGCCGGCGGCGCGGGCCGCCGGTCACACTCGTCGCCGTAGGTCATGAGTGCCAGTGACAAGCCCCGGCTCGCTGGCCGGCAACCCTCCTCCGCGGTGGGGTGCCCCGGGTGACGACCTGGTCGGCGTCGCAGCGACGTCGGCAAGCGCGGGTCCCCGGCACCGTCCGAGGGTCCTCGAGGCCCTCGGGAGCACCGATGTCCACCCACCACGCAGGAACCGTCCGCCACGTCCCGGCGCCGCTGGCCCGGCGGCTGCCCGCCGTCGTCCGGCCCGACCCGGCGCCGCTGGCCACCGGCGGCACCGTCGAGTACGCGCAGCTCGACCACGCCGCCTCGACACCGGCGCTGGAGTCCGTCGTGCGCGCCGTCGAGACCGCGACCCGCACGTACTCGAGCGTGCACCGCGGCACCGGATGGCTGTCACGGGTCACGAGCGCGCACTACGAGGCCGCGCGCGAGGAGGTGGCCCGGTTCGTCGGTGCCCGCGCGGACGACGTCGTCGTGCTGACCCGGACGACGACCGACGCCACCAACCTCCTCGCCCGCGCGCTGCCGGAGGGCACCCCGGTGCTCGTCTTCGCCTCCGAGCACCACGCCTCCCTCCTGCCCTGGCCGGCGGCGACGACGCACCGGCTGCCCGTCCCCGCGTCGCCGGAGGAGGCGCTCGGCCGGCTGGAGGCGGCCCTGCTCGGGCTCGCCGGGGGGCCGGCCCCCCTCGTCGTCGTCACCGGAGCCTCGAACGTCACCGGCGAGCTGTGGCCGGTCGAGCGGGCCGTCGCCGTCGCGCGGCGGCACGGTGCCCGCGTCCTCCTCGAC
>JACXUW010000278.1 GCA_014763705.1 Micrococcales bacterium
CCCAGGTCGCCGACGGCGGCAACACGTCGCCGCAGCTGTCCTGGAGCGGCGCCCCCGCGGGCACGCAGAGCTACGTCGTGACGATGTTCGACCCGGACGCGCCGACCCCGTCGGGCTTCTGGCACTGGGTGCTCGTCGACCTCCCGGCCGACGTCACCTCGCTGCCGGCCGGCGCCGCGTCGGGTGAGCTGCCGGGCAACGCCTTCCACGTGCGCAACGACGGCGGCGAGCGCGGGTTCGCCGGCGCCGCCCCGCCCGAGGGCGACGTGCCGCACCGCTACTACCTCGTCGTCCACGCGGTCTCCGAACCGAGCCTCGGGGTCGACGCCGACGCCTCCCCCGCCGCCGTCTCCTTCGCCCTGGCCTTCAAGACCCTCGGCCGGGCGGTCATCCACGGGACCTACCAGCACTGATGGCGGCAGCCGTCGCGACCACCCGCGACGGATTCCGTCGTCTCACGGCACCCCTGCTGCCCTTTCCGGCAGTGGGGGTGCCGCCGTATGCTCGCCGGCATGCACCAGTACATCGGCGGTGAGCGCCGGGCCGGAAGCACCGGCGAGAGCTTCGACGTCCTCGACCCCAGCACCGACGAGGTGCTCGAGTCCGTCACCCTCGCGGGCCCGGACGACGTCGACACCGCGGTCGCCTCCGCGAAGGCCGCGTACGCCGAGTGGTCGCGGGCCACACCGGTCGAGCGCGCCGCCGTCCTCACCAGGGCCGCCGCGCTCCTCGACGAGCGCGCCGAGGAGCTCGCGCAGCTCGAGTCCCGCCAGGCCGGCAAGCCGATCCGCCTGGCCCGCGAGTTCGACGTGCCCGGCACGGTCGACAACACCGCGTTCTTCGGCGCCGCCGCCCGCCGGCTCGACGGGATGGCCAGCGGCGAGTACTCCGGCGACCACACCTCGTCCATCCGCCGCGAGCCGATCGGCGTCGTCGGCTCGATCGCGCCGTGGAACTACCCGCTGCAGATGGCGGCCTGGAAGGTGCTGCCGGCCATCGCCGCGGGCAACACGATCGTCCTCAAGCCGGCCGAGATCACCCCGCTCACCGCGCTGCCGTTCGCCGAGGCGTTCACCGAGGCCGGCGCCCCGCCCGGCGTCGTCAACGTCGTCACCGGCACCGGGCCGGTCGCCGGCGAGCACCTCGTCGCCCACCGCGACGTCGCGATGACCTCGTTCACCGGCTCGACCGCCGTCGGCCGCCGCGTGATGGCCACCGCCGCGGCCACCGGCAAGCGCGTCCACCTCGAGCTCGGCGGCAAGGCACCGTTCGTCGTCTTCGACGACGCCGACCTCGAGGCCGCCGTCCACGGCGCCGTCGCCGCGAACCTCATCAACGCCGGCCAGGACTGCACGGCCGCGGCCCGGGCCATCGTCCACCGGTCCGTGTACGACGAGTTCGTCCGCGGCGTCGCCGACCTGTACGCCGAGGTCCGGATGGGCCCGACGGCGGACCCCGCGACCGACCTCGGCCCGCTCTCGTCGCGCGCCCACCTCGCCAAGGTCGCCGGGATGGTCGACCGCGCCCGCGCGTACGCGAAGGTCGTCTGCGGCGGCGCCCCGCCCACCGGCGAGCTGGCCCGCGGGTGCTACATCGAGCCGGCCGTCGTCACCGACGTGCCGCTCGACTCCGAGATCTGGCGCGACGAGGTCTTCGGCCCGGTGCTCGTCGTCGTGCCGTTCGACGACGACGACGAGGCCATCCGGCTCGCCAACGACACCGAGTTCGGGCTCGCCGCCAGCGCCTGGACCCGCGACACCTACCGCGCCGGCCGGGCCTCCCGCGAGATCGAGGCCGGCTGCGTCTGGGTCAACGACCACATCCCGATCATCAGCGAGATGCCGCACGGCGGCTACAAGTCCTCCGGCTTCGGCAAGGACATGTCGGCGTACTCCTTCGACGAGTACACGAACGTCAAGCACGTGATGCACGACATCACCGGGGTGGCGCACAAGCCGTGGCACCGCACGATCTTCACGCTGCCCGGGCAGGGATGAGCGCGCCGGTCACGGGTGCGCCCCGGCCGCGGACCCTCGCCTACCGTGAGGGGATGACCGACCTGCTGCCCGGCAACCCACTGCGCACGGTGGTCGAGGTCGTGCGGCGAGGCGCCGACCTCGTCCGCGGTGTCGTCGGGCGCACCGACCATCCCCCGCTGCCCACGGTCGAGCACGTCGACGTCGCGCGGTACGCGGGGCGCTGGTACGAGCTGGCCCGTCTGCCGGTCCTCTTCCAGCCGGACGCGAGCGTGGCCATCGCCGAGTACGGCCTGCGCGACAACGGGACGGTCAGCGTGCGCAACACCGCCTGCCGCGGAACGGATCCCGAGCGGAGCATCGACGGCTCGGCCACGCCGGCCGCCGGCGCCGAGGAGAGCAACGCCCGGCTCCGGGTGCGCTTCGGCGGGGTCGCCCGGCTCGTCCCCACGCCGGTCGAGGGCAACTACTGGGTGCTGCGCCTCGCCCCCGACTACTCGGCCGCGCTCGTCGGCACCCCGGACCGCTCGTCCCTCTGGCTGCTCGGCCGCCGGCCCTCGGACTGGGGGACACCGGTCGTCGAGGAGTACCTCGCCTGGGCCGAGGAGCACGGCTTCGACCTCGACCCGCTGCTCGTCGCCGACTGGTCCGCCCGCACGACCCGCCCGTACCGCCCCGCCGCCTGACCGCCTGACCCACTGACCGCCTGACCCACTGACCGCCTGACCCCGCACCGCCTGACCCCGAAAGGCCCCCGATGACCGAGTTCGCCTCCCCCACGGTCCAGCCCGACCCCGACAAGGGTGCGCGGGTGGCCGCCGACGACCGCGCGCACGTCTTCCACTCGTGGTCGGCGCAGGCCCAGATCGCCCCGCTGCCGATCGCCGGCGCCTCGGGCTCGCACTTCTGGGACTTCGAGGGCAACCGCTACCTCGACTTCTCGAGCCAGCTGGTCAACGTCAACATCGGCTACCAGCACCCGAAGCTCGTCGCCGCCATCCAGGAGGCCGCGGCCCGGCAGTGCACCATCGCACCGAGCTTCGCCGACGAGTCGCGTTCCGAGGCGGCCCGGATGATCGCCGAGCGCGCGCCCGAGGGCCTCGAGAAGGTGTTCTTCACGAACGGCGGCGCCGAGGCCACCGAGAACGCGATGCGGATGGCACGCATCCACACCGGGCGGCACAAGATCCTCACGACCTACCGCAGCTACCACGGCGCGACGAGCGGCTCCATCCTCGCGACGGGCGAACCGCGTCGGTGGGGATCAGAGCCCGGCGCACCGGGATTCGTGCACTTCTGGGGCCCGTACCCGTTCCGTTCGGCGTTCCACTCGACCTCGCCGGAGCAGGAGTGCGAGCGCGCGCTGCAGCACCTGCGCGACACGATCATGGTCGAGGGCCCCCAGACCATCGCGGCGATCATGCTCGAGACCGTCGTCGGCACCAACGGCATCCTGGTGCCGCCGGACGGCTACCTCGCCGGCGTCCGCGAGATCTGCGACGAGCACGGCATCCTGTGGATCGCCGACGAGGTGATGGCCGGCTTCGGACGGTGCGGCGAGTGGTTCGCCGTCGACCACTGGGGCCTCGCGCCCGACCTCATCTGCTTCGCCAAGGGCGTCAACAGCGGGTACGTGCCGCTCGGTGGCGTCGTGATGTCCTCGAAGGTCGCGGCGACCTTCGACGACCGGCCCTACCCCGGCGGCCTCACGTACTCCGGGCACCCACTCGCGTGCGCCTCGGCCGTGGCGTCGATGCGGATCTTCGAGGAGGAGGGCATCCTCGAGCACGTCCGGAAGATGGCCGACACCGTGATCGGTCCGCGGCTCGAGGCCATCCGCGACAAGCACCCCTCGGTCGGCGAGGTGCGGGGGCTCGGGGTGTTCTGGGCGCTCGACCTCGTCAAGGACACGACGACCAACGAGGCGCTGGTGCCGTACAACGCGTCCGGCGAGGCGGCCAAACCGATGGCCGAGCTGATGGCCGCGTGCAAGGCCGAGGGCCTCTGGCCGATGACGCACTTCAACCGGCTGCACGTCGTGCCGCCGTGCACGACGACCGCCGAGGAGCTCGCCGAGGGGCTGGACGTCCTCGACCGCGCGCTCGACGTCGCCGACGCGCACGTCATCGCCTGACCCTGGCCACCCCGCCGTCCACAGCGCGGGCTACGCCGCAGTAATCGTCGCGATGACGACGGTTACTGCGGCGTAGCGTGCGATGGAGCCGGCGGCTCCCCTGCGGTGGGCACCGGTCCCTGCACCGGTGCCCGCCCGCGCGGTCTCAGGAGGCCGTGGTCGACGGCGCCGGCGTCGGACTCGAGCTGTTGGCCGGCTTCTGCGGCAGCTGGACGCCGCACTTCTCGGCGGCGGCCTTGAGGTCGGCCCGCACCGCCTTGCGCTGCTCCTTGGTCATCGGGCCCCACGGGCGGGTGACGTTCGCGTCGTCGAGGCACTGCTTCTGGGTGTCGGTGAGGCCGTTCCAGAACGCGCGGGCCTTCGGGAAGGGCAGCTCGACCTTGCACGCCTCGGCGGCCTTGGTCACCTGGTCGCGTAGGGCCTTGCGCTGGGCGTCGTCGAGCGGGCCGACGGGGCGGGTGATCTTGGCGTCCTGGAGGCACTGACGCTGGGTGTCGCTCAGGCCCTTCCACCACTGGCGCACGCCGTGCCGCACGGGGGCGGTGGCCGTGGTCGAGCTCGTGTCGTCGGCGACGGCGCTCACCGCGGCGGCGGGGGCGGGTGCCGCGGTGGCGTTCGTCGCGACGACGCCGGTGGTCACGGCGGCGCCGCCGACGGCCA
>JACXUW010000279.1 GCA_014763705.1 Micrococcales bacterium
CGCGTGGGGAGGCAGCGTGCCGCTGGTTGGGGTTGCGTCGCGTGGGGAGGCAGCGTGCCGCTGGTTGGGGATGCGTCGTGTGGGTGGGCACGTGGACCGCGCGGTGGGCGCGGGCTCCCGTCGCGTGCCCGGGCTAGGCTGACCCACCATGGAGGGCTACCTCGCCGTCGGGGCGGTCGTCCTCGCGGGCGTGCTCCTCGTGACCGCCGCGATGGCCGCCCGGCGTCTCGTCGCGCCGCGGGCCGCGGACGCCGCCGGCCGCACGACCTACGAGTCCGGCGTCGACCCGGTCGGCAGCGGCTGGGCGCAGAGCCAGGTCCGCTACCTGTCGTTCGCCTTCCTCTACGTCGTCTTCGCCGTCGATGCCGTCTACCTCTTCCCGTGGGCGCTCGTCCTGCGCGACACCCGCCTCGGGGTCGCCTCGCTCGTCGAGGTCGTCGTCTTCGTCGGCGTCCTCCTCCTCGGGCTGGTCCACGCCGGCCGTCGGGGACTGCTGCGCTGGGAGCCGCGATGACCACCGACCTCCCGATGCCCCGCGTCGGCCCGCTCGCGGAGCACGCCCCCAAGCCGGTGCGCGTCGTCCTCAACTGGGGCCGCCGCTACAGCCTGTGGGTCTTCAACTTCGGCCTCGCCTGCTGCGCCATCGAGTTCATCGCCACCTCGATGGGCCGCCACGACTTCATCCGGCTCGGCGTCATCCCCTTCGCGCCGGGGCCGCGCCAGGCCGACCTCATGGTCGTGTCCGGCACGGTCACCGACAAGATGGCGCCCGCCATCCGCCGCCTCTACGACCAGATGCCGGAGCCGAAGTACGTCATCTCGTTCGGCGCGTGCAGCAACTCCGGCGGCCCGTACTGGGACAGCTACTCGGTGACCAAGGGCGTCGACCAGGTCATCCCCGTCGACGTCTACGTGCCCGGCTGCCCGCCGCGCCCGGAGGCCCTGCTCCAGGGGATCATCCGGCTCCAGGAGAAGATCGCCGACGAGCGCGTCAGCGGCGCCGCCATCGCCGGTCGCCGGGCCGGGCGCTTCGCGGGCCACCGCACCGCCAGCGCGGCCGACGTCACCCGCGACCTCGTGGCCGCCCCGTGACCCGACCGGACGACGACCGCAGCCTCGTGCCGGGCGGCCACCGGCTCTCGACCCCCGGACTGGTCGCGCTCGCCGCCGTCGCGTTCGTCGTCGAGCTCGCGCTGTTCGGCGGCGTCGCCGTCGTCACCCACGACCTCGTCGGCGGCGGTGCGAGCGGCTGGGCCCTCGGTGTGCTCGCGACGGTCGTCGTCCTCGTCCTCTGGGGACTGTTCATGGCCCCGAAGGGGCGGCGGCGGCTGCGTCCCGGGCCGCGCACCGCCTGGGCCGTCGTCCTCGTGTACGCGGTCGCCCTCGGGCTCCTCGCGGGCGGGCACACCGGTTGGGCGTGGTTCGTCGGGGTCGCGGGGCTTGCCGTCGTCGCGGCCCAGACCGTCCTCCACGAGGCGGCGCCCGCCCCACCGGCCGGGTGAGGCCGTCGGGGGGACGACCGACCCAACACGACCCGCCGCTTGTCCCAACCGGCACACCTGACACACGCGGATGGCTCACAATGACTGCGGGTGCGGAGGTCGGTCCGCGCCCGGAGCGCCAGGACCGAGGGCTCATGAGCGAGGAGCGAGGTACGCCGCGGCGCGGGCACCGGTCCCGTCGCGGTCTCCGGCGACCCCGCACGGGCACGGTCGTGGCGACCGTCCTCGCCGTCGCGCTCGGCGGCTACGGCTGGGCCGCGACGCACAGCCCCGGCTACACCGCCGACCACCTCGAGGCCAACGACGGCACCCTCTGGGTCACCAACGAGCGGCTCGGCCTCTTCGGGCGGCTCAACGCCCCGGCCGCCCACCTCGACGCCGCGTTCCCGCCCGGCGAGGAGCCGAGCCAGACCTACCAGCTCGACGTCGTCCAGTCCGGCTCGGCCGTCCTCACCCGTGACCGGGTCACCGGCCGCGTCGCACCGGTCGACGTCCGGGCCGGCTCGCTCGTCACCGACCGCACCGTGACCGTCCCGGTCACCGCACCGCTCGCCGTCGGCGGCACGACCTCCGCGGTCGTCGACCCCGAGACCGGCCAGGTGCACGCCGCCACCACCCAGACACCCACCGTCGCCGCCGTCGACGGCCTCTCCGGCCAGGCGCCGGTCACCACCGTGCCCATCTCCCCGGACGTCACCGCCCAGGCCGCCGACGTCGCCGTCGACCCCGACGGGATCGTGTACGCCGCGGGGTCCGGCGGCCGGCTCGCGACCCTCACCCCGACCGGTGACGGCCGCTTCACCACCGAGACCGCGACCCTCGGCGGCGCGCTCCAGGACGTCCACGTCGTGCTCACCCCGGACGGACCCGTGGTCCTCGACACCGTCGCGGGCGTCATCGCCCGCCCGGGGGGCTCCCGGGTCGTCGTCAGCGGCGAGTCGCTGGCCGACGGCGTGCCGCAGGCGTCGACCACCGACGGTCGGGTCCTCGTCGCGACCCCGCGCGCCCTCGTCGCCGTCGACCTGGCGCGGGGCAGCACGAGCGTGGTCACCACCGGGGGCACCGGCCCGCCCGCCGCGCCGGTCGTCCTCGACGGGTGCACCTACGCGGTCTGGTCCGGGAGCCCCGGCCGGGTCGTGCGGGCCTGCGGGGACGGCGAGCCGCAGACGGTCAGGCTGACCGACCCGACGAGCCTCCTCGCCCCGCACCTGCGGCTCAACCACCGCTCGGTCGCCCTCAACGACTCGGTGAGCGGTGGCGTCTGGGACCTCGACACGGGCCGGCGGCTCGACGACTGGGCGACCGTCGCCCCGCCCTCGTCGCAGACGCCGCCGGACGAGACCGACCCGTCCACGACCGTCAGCCGCAGCGCGAAGCCGCCGCAGGCCCGGGACGACTCCGTCGGCGCCCGACCGGGACGGACGAGCATCCTCCACGTCCTCGACAACGACGCGAACCCGGCCGGCAGCGTCCTGTCGATCACCCGGGTCAGCAATCTCGCGCCGGCCAGCGGCACGGTCGAGATCTCGCCGGACGGCCAGACCGTCCAGCTCTCCCTCACCCCCACCGCGTCGTCGGCGGGCTTCGACTACGTCATCGACGACGGCCGCGGCAACAGCTCGTCGGCCCACGTCACGGTGACGGTCCGCGGGCCGACCGAGAACGGTGCGCCGGTCCTGCGGCCCAACTACACCCCGACGGTCACGACGGTGACCAACCGCGGGTCGGTCAGCCTCCCGGTCGTCGGCGACTGGCGCGACCCCGACTCCGACCCGGTCGCGGTGACGTCGGCGAAGGACGGCGACACCCCGGTCAACGTCACGCCCGACGGCCGGCTGCGCTACACCGCGGCGGGCACCGCCGGACCGCGCACCATCGCGTACACCGTCTCGGACGGCACGGCCGAGACCACGGGACAGGCGAGCATCGACGTCCTCGCGGCCGACTCCCTCAACACCACCCCCGCGACGCCGCTCCCGGACGTCGGCCGCGGCGAGGTGGGCAAGCCGATCGTCCTGCGTCCGCTCGAGAACGACGTGCCCGGCACCGACCCGACGACGCCGGACGCCCGCCTCCAGCTGGCCGGCGACGTCACGGCCCCGGACAACACGACCGTCGAGACGAGCATCGAGGCGGGGACGGTCACCGTCACCGCCGGGGCGCCGGGCACCTACCTGCTCGCCTACACCGTGCGGTACGGCTCGGCGAGCTTCGCTCGTGGTGCGATGCGGGTCGACGTGCGCGCCGCCACCGAGCGGACCGGCGACATCGTCGCGATGCTCGACCAGGCCGTCGTCCACGGGCAGACCGCGACGATCGTCGACGTCCTCGCCAACGACGTCGACCCCTCCGGTGGCCTGCTCGTCGTCCAGGGCGCCGAGACCGAGTCCTCCGACGCCGTCGACGTCGCGGTGCTGCGCGGCCGGTGGCTGCGGGTCAGGGCCACCCGCCCGGAGCTGCGGCCCAACCCCGTGCTCGTCCGCTACACCGTGACCAACGGCGCCGGCAAGACGGCGGTCGGCAACGTCTCGGTGCTCCAGCTGCCGGCGCCGGTCGACGACACCCCGGTCGCCGTCGACGACACCGCCACCGTGCGGTCCGGTGACCAGGTGGCCATCCCGGTGCTCGACAACGACCTCGACCCCGGCGGCACGACCCTCCGGCTCACCCCCAAGGTCGAGGGCGCCGAGCGCAGCGGGATGCTCCCGGTCGGTGGCGCCGACGGCGGCCCGACGACCGATCCCACCGGTGCCGCCTACGTCGCCGGGTCCGTCGTGCGCTACCAGGCTCCCGAGGTCACCGAGCAGCGCACCGTCACCATCACCTACGTCGTCGAGAACGCCTCCGGGGCAAGGGCATCCGGGGTCGCCCGGGTCACCGTCAACCCGCCGCCGAGCGAGCAGCGCCCGGACCGTGCCCCGACCCCCTCGACCCTCGAGGGCCGGGTCGTGGCCGGCGACACCATCACCGTGACCATCGCCGGGTCGGGCGCGGACCCCGACGGCGACTCGACGACCCTCGTCGGTCTCGCGTCGGCACCGCGGCTCGGCCGGGTCCTCGCCGTCACGCCGTCGTCGATCACCTACCAGGCGTACCCGACGAGCGGCGGCACCGACGACTTCACCTACCTCCTCGGCGACCGCTACGAGAAGGTCGGCACGGGCACGATCCGGATCGCCGTCGCGCCGCCCGGCGACCCGCAGCCGGTCGTCGCCGTCGACGACGAGGTCACCGTCTCTCCGGGCGCCACCGTCT
>JACXUW010000280.1 GCA_014763705.1 Micrococcales bacterium
CGGGGTGACCAGGGAGCGACCTCGTCAGAGGGTGACGCCGGTCTTGAGCGTCCCGGCCTCCATCTGCTTGACGATCTCGTCGACCTTGGACTTCACGTCGGCCGGGATCTTGCTGTCGAAGTCGTGGAACGGCGACAGGCCCGCCTGCCCGAGGGTCTGCAGGCCCTCGAACTCGCCGTCCTTGGCCGTCTTCACGGTGTCCGTGACGCCCTTGGAGATGAGCTTCTCGGCGGAGGTGATGAGGCACGGCTGGGCGGCCGGCACGGTGTCCCACTGGTCGGTGTCGACACCGATGCAGAAGACGTCGGTGCCCGCACCGGAGGCCTTGGCGACCTCCTGGAGCGCGCCGTTGCCGGTGTTGCCGCCGGCGCCGAAGATGAAGTCGGCCTTCTGGGCGAGCATCTTCTTGGCCTCGCCCGCGCCCCACACCGGGTCGTTGAAGGCGTTGTCGGCGGCGGGGTGGTAGACCGTGGAGACGGTGACCGCCGGGTTCGCGGCCTTCGCGCCGGCCTCGAAGCCCTTGGCGTACTTCTGCACCGGCGGGATCTCGAGCCCGAGCACCTGGCCGAGCTTGTTGGTCTTGGTCATCAGGCCCGCGAGGTAGCCCGCGCCGTAGCCGGCCTGGTCCTCGGGGAACACGAGGCCGGTGATGTTCTTCGCGGTGACCTTGGAGGCGTCGTAGCCCTGGTCGACACCGATGAACTTGGTGTCGGGGTTCTCGGCGGCGGCCGCGGTCGTCGCGTCGGCCATGAGGAACCCGACGGTGACGATGACGTCGTACTTCTTGTTCGTGAACTGCTGGATGTTCGCCGCGTAGTCCTTGGCGTCCTGGGTCTCGATGTACTTGTAGTAGCCCTTGGTCTCCTCGGCCGCCGCCTTCGCGCCCTCGTGCGCCGACTGGTTGAACGACTTGTCGTCGACCTTGCCGGTGTCGGTGACGAGCCCGACGCAGAACACGTCCTTGCTGGCGCAGTTCGAGTCGTCGGTCGGGGCGCCGGAACCGGCCGAGCCCGAGGCGGTGCTGTCGCCGCCGGAGTTGCCGGTGCTGCCACCGCAGCCCGCGAGGGCCAGGGCGAGCGCCGCGGGGACCGCGACGAGGTAACGCGAAGACTTCATGGAGGATCTCCCTTGGAGGTCGGGTCAGACGAGCAGATGCTACGGCCGAAACCGGCCGGCGCCGCACGCGACCCGGCTTCGTTGCGTGGTCGTTACCGAGCGGCGGGTCGCGGTCACCAGCCGGGGCCCGCGGACCACCCCGCGTCGACGGTGACCGTGGTGCCGGTGATGCCTGATGCGACGGGTGAGGCGAGGAAGGCCACCGTCGCGGCCACCTCCTGCGCCTCGACCGGGCGGCCGAGCGCCGCCGCCGCCCGATAGCGGGCGACCCCCTCGGGCCAGGCGTCCTCGAGCCCGGAACGGTCGACGAGCCCGGGTGCGACCCCGACGACCCGCACGCCGCGAGGGCCGACCTCGCGGGCCGCAGCCGCCACCAGGTGGTGCAGCGCGGCCTTCGCCACGGCGTAGGGAGTGTGCGTCGGCATCGCCCGCAGCCCCTCGATCGACCCGACGACGACGACCGTGCCGCCCGCGTCCATCCGCGCGGTGGCCTGCCGCAGGAGGACGGCGGTCGGCCGCAGCCCCGCCCGGTGGTAGGCGTCCCAGGCCGCGGCGTCGAGGTCGTCCCAGGCCACGTGGTGCTGCGGGAAGGCGCTGAGGACGACGGCGGTCGGTGCCCCGAGCGCCTCGGTGGCCCGGTCGAGGAGCTGCGCGCACACCGCGTCGCAGGCCGCCGCGTCGGGGACGTCGAGCTCGGCGTGCAGCGTCACCGCCCGGCGGCCCGCCTCCCGCACGGCGGCGGCCGTGGACTCGGCACCGGCGGCGTCCCCGCGGTAGTGGACGGCGACGTCGTGCCCGGCCTCGGCGAGCGCCACCGCGACCGCGCGGCCGAGGCCCCCGCTCGCCCCGGTGACGAGCGCGCTCACCGCATCCGCCCGACCGGCTCGTCACGGGTCAGGGTGGTGATCTCGGTGGCGAACCTCGGGTACTCGGCGACGAGTGCCTCGCGCTCGCCGAGCTCGAAGTGCTCCGGCCGGAACGCCGGCGCGCACCAGCAGGACAGGAGGGTCCAGTGGCCGAGGGTGGTCGCCCCCATCCAGGTGTTCTTCCGGACGAGGACCTGCGAGTGCTCCTCGCCGACGTAGTTGAGGACGCCCGAGCCGCCGGGGCGCAGCCGGAGCAGGGCCGCCGGCGCACCGCCGAGCCACTGCCACCCCTCGTCGATGGTCAGCCGGTGCATCGCCGAGAAGCCGTCCGGGCGGTTGGTCAGCAGCACGGTGATCGCGTTGAGTCCCTGGGTGCGTGGGCCGGCGACGTACCAGGCGCCCTCCTCGGGGATGGGCACCATGCCGAGCCGGTCGATGACCTCCTCGGCGCTCTCGGCGGGGGGCTCCACGTGGGGGATGCTCGGCTGCGTCACGAGGCCTCCGCGGCCGCCCGGGCGGTGGCGCCGCGCTCGCGGGCCCGGGCGAGGAGGTCGGGGGTGTCGAGCCGGGTGCTCCGGCCGGCGCGGACGACCGGCTGCCCGTCGACGAGGACGTCGGTGACGTCGGCGCGCCCCGCCGCGAAGACGAGCAGGGCCTGGACGTCGTGGACCGGGGTGAGGTGCGGCTTCTCGAGGTCGACCACGACGAGGTCGGCGCGCTTGCCCACCTCGACCGAGCCGATCTCGTCGCCGAGCCCGAGCGCCTTGGCCCCCTCGAGGGTCGCCGCGCGCAGCACCTCGTGGGCGCTGGCGACGTCCGGGCGTCCCGAGGTGAGCCGGGCGAGGAGCGCGGCCTGCCGCATCGCCTGCCACATGTCGAGGTCGTTCGAGCTGGAGCAGCCGTCGGTGCCGATGCCGAGGCGGACCCCGCTGTCGTGCACCGCCTCCCACGGCAGGGCGCCGCTGGCCAGCTTCTGGTTCGAGCCGGGGCAGTGCGCCACGGCCGCGCCCGCGGCGGCGAGGCGCTCGCGGTCGGCGGGGGAGAGGTGCACCCCGTGGCCGACGACGAGGGGCAGGTCGCCGTCCAGCCAGCCCGCGCCGGCGAGGACCTCGGTCGGGGTGGCGCCGTAGCGGGCGGCGACGTCGGTGTTCTCGGCCGCGTTCTCGGAGACGTGGGTCGTGAGCAGGCCCGGGCCCTCGCCACGCACCTCGCGCAGCGTCGCGACCACCTCGGCGAGCTTCTCGGGGGAGCAGGTGTAGGTCGCGTGCGGCATCGCGGAGACCGGCACGGCCGGCCCGCCGATGGCGGCCATCGCCGCGGGCCAGGCCCGCATCAAGGCGATGCGCTCCTCCCAGGCGAGGCCGTCCGGGCCGGGGCCGTCCATGAACACCGGGCCGATGACGTGCCGGCTGCCGGCGGCGACGGCGCCCCGGTGGGCGGCCTCGTGGTGGAAGTACATGTCGAGCTGGGTCGTGCAGCCACCGAGCAGCGACTCCAGGGCCCCGAGCGTCGCACCCAGCTCGACGGTCGCGGGGTCCATCACGGCCCCCTCGGCCGCCCACACCCGGGTGAGGAAGCCCTGGAGGTCGACGTCCTCGGCGAGCCCGCGCAGGAGGGTCATCGGCAGGTGGGTGTGCAGGTTCACCAGGCCGGGCAGGACGAGCCGTCCGCGCGCGTCGATCGTCTCGTCGGCGTCGACGGGTCCGGCTGCCGCGGAACGGAGGTCGGTGATGACGCCGTCCTCGACGACGACCGTGGTGTCGCGCAGCACGGTGTCGGTGTCGTCGACGGTGACGACGTACGCGGCGCCCTCGAGCACGACGCGGGTCATCCGTCCTCCTCCTCGGCGAACGTGGCGCGGGTGTGCACGAGCTCGTCGAGCACGGCGAGGACGGCGTCGCGGCTGCGGGCGAGGACCGCCTCGATCTCGGCCATGGTGATCGGCTCGTCGGCGTCGCCCACGCCGGTGGCCGGGTTGACGACGAGCGAGACGGCCGCGTAGCGCAGCCCGGCCTCGCGCGCGAGCGTGACCTCGGGGACGCCCGTCATCCCGGCGACGGTGGCCCCGGCGAGCCGGGCCAGGCGGATCTCGGCCGCGGTCTCGAACCGGGGGCCCTCGAAGGCGGCGTACACCCCGCCGTCGCGCAGCGGGTGGCCGACCGCCGCGGCGGCGTCGAGCAGCTCGCGGCGCAGCTCCGGGTGGTAGGGCCGCGAGACGTCGACGTGGACGACGCCCTCGGGACCGGAGCCGTCGAAGAAGGTGAGGGGACGCTGCCGGGTGAGGTCGAGGAAGTCGTCGAGGCAGACGAGGTCGCCGGGCACGAGGTCGGGGTCGATCGAGCCGGTGACGTTGACCGCCATGACGTCTCGCACCCCGAGGTCGGCGAGGGCGCGGATGTTCGCGCGGTAGTTGACGAGGTGGGGCGGCACCGAGTGGCCGGGACCGTGCCGGGTGAGGAAGACGACGGGCAGGCCGTGCCAGCGACCGCGGGTCAACCGCGCCGGGCCCCAGCGGGTGTCGACGGTCTCCTCGGTGCGGTCCTCGAGGGCCTCGAGGTCGTAGAACCCGGTGCCGGCGACGACGGCGAAGGGCGGGCGGGTCATGACCCGGAACGCTACCGCCCGGGTGCGGACGCGGGCGACGTGGACGCTCGCGGCGGTGGCAGGATGCGAGGCCATGGGTGAGGTGGCGCTCGCGGCGACCGGCCCGGTGTCGCTCGGGGCGGGCCGGTCGCCGCGAGCGCCACCTCACC
>JACXUW010000281.1 GCA_014763705.1 Micrococcales bacterium
GGTGTGAAGACCGTCGACATGACGACGTTCTTCACACACGTTCGGGGAAGGGTGGGGGTCAGAGGGCGCGGGTGAGGAAGATGCTGTGCCGGTCCGGGCGGTAGTCGCCGAACGGCGCGCAGTCGGTGAAGCCGTGCGCGCGGTAGAGGCCGTGCGCCGGTCCGAACACCTCGCTCGCCCCGGTCTCGAGGCTGACCCGGCTCGCCCCGGCCGCACGGGCCTCGGTGAGGGCGTGCTGCAGCAGCCGCCGGCCGAGGCCGGTGCCCCGCAGCGCCGGCGAGACGCGCATCGTCTTCAGCTCGACGTGCCCGCCGCCGAGGTCCTTGAGCGCGACCGACCCGACGAGCTCGCCGCCGCTCTCGGCCACCCAGAGCGTCACGGCCGGGTGGCGGAACTGCTCGATCGAGAGCGCGTGCCGACTGCCCGCCGGGGCGGTCGGCTCCATCTCCGCGAGGTGCTCGGCGACCAGTGCGGCGAGGCGCGGGTCGTCCAGGTCGGCCATCCGGATGCCGACCGGGGTCGTGTGCCGAGGTGGCTGCCCGGGCGACCGGTCGGGCACACGACCCGACGCCGGGTCGCTCACGGCAGGTGGCGGACCAGCTCGGGGGCCAGCCCGACGTACGACGGCGGGGTGAGGGCGGCCAGCCGGGCCTCGACCTCGGCCGGCAGCCCGAGACCGTGAACGAACTCGACGAGGTCCTCCTGCCCGATGCGCCGGCCGCGGGTCAGCTCCTTGAGGCGCTCGTACGGCTCCTCCATCCCGGGCACGCCCTGCGCGCCGAGGGCCCGCATCGCCGACTGCACGGCCTCGCCGAGCACCTCCCAGTTCGCGTCGAGGTCGGCGGCCATCGCCGCGGGGACGGCGTCGAGGCCGTCGAGCCCGCGGTGGGCGTTGTCGATGGCGAGCAGGCTGTGCCCGAACGCGGACCCGATGTTGCGCTGCATCGAGGAGTCGGTGAGGTCGCGCTGGAGGCGGCTCTGGACGAGCGTCGCGGACAGCACGTCGAGCAGCGCGTTGCTCACCTCGAGGTTGGCCTCGGCGTTCTCGAAGCGGATCGGGTTCACCTTGTGCGGCATCGTGCTCGACCCGACCGTGCCCTGCCCGCGCACCTGGGCGAAGTAGCCCATCGAGATGTACGACCACACGTCGGTGCACATGTTGTGCAGCACCCGGTTGAAGCGGGCGACGTCGGCGTAGAGCTCGGCCTGCCAGTCGTGGCTCTCGATCTGCGTCGTCAGCGGGTTCCACGTGAGGCCGAGGTGCTCGACGAAGGTGCGGCTGACGTCCTGCCAGTCGGCGCCGGGGACGGCGGCCAGGTGTGCCCCGTAGGTGCCGGTGGCGCCGTTGAGCTTGCCGAGGAACTCGGCGTCCTCGACCCGCGACAGTTGGCGGCGCAGTCGCCACGCGAGGACCGCGAGCTCCTTGCCCATCGTCGTCGGCGTGGCCGGCTGGCCGTGGGTGTGGGCGAGCAGGGGGGTGTCGGCGAGCTCGCGGGCCATCGTCGTCAGCTTCTCGACGAGGCTGCTCGCGCGGGGCAGCCACACCTCGTGGACGGCGCCCTTGACCATCACCGCGTAGGAGAGGTTGTTGATGTCCTCGCTCGTGCAGCAGAAGTGGATGAGCTCGGCGAGGCCGGCGTCCTCTGGGGCCGGAGCGATGTCGCGCAGCCGGGCCTTGAGGAAATACTCGACCGCCTTGACGTCGTGCTGCGTCACGCGCTCGGTGGCGGCCATCTCGTCGATCTCGGGGCCGCCGAAGTCGGTGACCACCGCCCGCAGGCCGGCCTTCTCGTCGTCGGTCAGGCGCCGGACCCCCGGCACGACCTCGCGGTCGGTGAGGTGGATGAGCCACTCGACCTCCACGTGCGTGCGGGCGCGGTTGAGGGCCGGCTCGGACAGGTGGTCGACGAGGGGCGCGACGACCCCGCGGTAGCGGCCGTCGAGGGCGCCGAGGGCGATCGGCGGCTCGAGGTCGGCGAGGCGCTGGGCGGCGGAGAGGCCGCGCGGGGCGGCATCGGTGCTCGGCATGCCTCCAGTGTCCCAGAGCCGGGCGGCAGGACCCCATCCCGTCTGTGTGCATCGCCTGCTACGCCGCAGTAAGTGCTGCGATGACGACACCTACTGCGCCGTAGCCCGGTTCGCGGGAGGGGCGTCCCGGCGCTCGGGGTCAGCCGTCGAGGGCGCGGCGGACGTGCTCGACGATGCCCGGCACGGCGGCCCGGATCTCGGCGTAGGTCTGCTCGTACTCGGCGTCGCCGCCGTACCACGGGTCGGCCATGTGCAGGTCGCCGACCGCGACGGCGTCCGGGTCGAACGAGCGGACGAGGCGCACCTTCGCGGCGTCCGCCTCGGTGCGGGAGAGACGAGAGAGCCGGTCCGCGTGCGGGTGGTCGGCGGCGAGGACCAGGTCGGCGGCGTCGAACCAGTCCGGCGCGAACTGCCGCGCCCGGTGGGTCGACCAGCCGAGGTCGGGATGGCCGTGCCGCTGCAGCGTCGCGATGGTCCGCGGGTGCGCCGGGTTGCCCAGCTCCTCCGCGGAGGTGCCGGCCGAGTCGACCTCGACGCGGTCGCCGAGCCCGGCGTCGTCGAACGCCTCGCGGAGCAGGAGCTCGGCCATCGGGGAGCGGCAGATGTTGCCGTGGCAGACGACGGTCACGCGGTACGGGCGGTCGGGCGCACTCATCCCCCCATCCTCGGGCTGCCACCCGACTTCTTGCGAATCGCCCACCTCCAGCGACCCGTTTCCGGGCTCTCGAGGTGGGTGATCCGCAATGAGTGGGCTTCAGGTGATGTCGAACCAGGACGGCGCGGCGGCGGTGAACTCCGCGGCGCCGAGCCGTCCGGCGCCGTCCGGAAGGCGCCCCCACAGCGGTGCTCCCGTGACCGCCGGCAGGTCGTGGAGGTTCTCGGTCTCGGCCAGCCCGGGGTCGGCGGGCCAGGAGCCGACGACCACCCCGAGCAGGGGCAGCGACCGTGCGGCGAGCGCCTCGGCGGTCAGCGCCGCGGTGCTGAGCACCCCGAGCCCCGCCGAGGCCACGAGCACCACTCCGCACGACACGCCCTTGTAGCGCAGCGCCGTGCCGAGGTCGGCGAGCGTGCCGCCGCGCGCGTCCAGCCGGACGAGCAGCCCGCCGGCCCCCTCGACGAGCGTCACGTGAGCGGATGCCGCCAGCTCGGCGATCCGCCTCGCGTGCGCCGCGACCGGGGGCAGCTCGACCCCCTCGCGGCGAGCGGCCGCCTCCGGCGAGAGCGGGTCACGCAGGCGCAGCAGCTCATGGGTGACGAGGTCGTCACCGACGAGGCGCCGCACCTCGTCGACGTCGCCGGGCTCACCGGGCGCCAGGCCGGTCTGGGTCGGCTTGACCACCTGGACGTCCGACCCGCGGGCGCGGACGAGCGCGGCGAGCGCGGCCGTCGCGACCGTCTTGCCGACCTCCGTACCGGTGCCGGTGACGAGGACGACGGACGGCAGCGAGCGGGGGTCGGTCACCGTCAGGTCCGCGCGGGGACGAGCTCACCGAGCACGGCGCACGCGCGCTCGAGGTCGTGCGTCGTGTGGTGCGCGTGCGCGGTGATGCGCAGCCGCGACGACCCGTCCGGGGTCGACGGCGGCCGGAACGCGCCGACCCGCACCCCGAGGGCCTGCGCGTGCTCGACCGCCTCCACCGTCTCGTGCGGGCCGGGCATCGGCACGGACATCACGGCCCCGTCGGGGACCTCGACCCCGCAGGCGTCGGCGATCCGCGCGGCGTTGGCGTGTAGGCGCGCCGGCAGCTCGGGGTGCTCGCGCAGGACCCCGATGGCGGCGAGCGCCGCGCCGGCCGACGCGGGTGCCAGGCCGGTGTCGTAGATGAACGGGCGGGCGGTGTTGACGAGGTGGTCGCGGACGTCCGGCGCCGCGAGCACGGCGCCACCTTGCGCCGCCAGCGACTTCGACAGGGTCGTGGTGACGACGACGTGCTCGGCCCCCATCGCGCCCGAGGCCGCGACGAGGCCCGCCCCGCCGGGCCCGACGACGCCGAGCGCGTGGGCCTCGTCGATGACGAGGAGGGCGCCGGCCTCGGCGGTCAGCGCGACGAGGTCGGCGACCGGGGCGGCGTCCCCGAGGACCGAGTACACCGACTCGGCGACGACGACGGCGCGGGGGGTGTCGCGGCGGGAGAGCAGCTCGGCGACGTGCTCGAGGTCGTTGTGCCGGGCGACGCTGACCGCCGCCCGGGAGAGCCGGCAGCCGTCGATGAGCGAGGCGTGCGCGTGCTCGTCGCTGACTACGAGGGTGCCGGCGTCGGCGAGCGTCGTCAGGGCCGCGAGGTTGGCCGTGTAGCCGCTCGACAGCACCAGCGCCGACGGGGCCCCGGTGAGCCCGACGAGCGCCGCCTCGAGCTCCTCGTGGACGTCGAGCGTGCCCGTGACCAGCCGGGACGCCCCCGCCCCGGTGCCATAGGTCTCGACGGCGGCGACCGCCCCGGCGACGACGGCCGGGTGGTGGCGCAGGCCGAGGTAGTCGTTGCCGGCGAGGTCGAGGACGTCGCTCGCCTTGGTCGTCACGAGGCGTCGGGTCAACCCCGCGTCCGCACGGGCCGCGGCGGCGTCCCTGATCCAGTCCAGCGGGCTGCTCACACCACCGATCCTGCCACGGATGCCCGGCGGCCCTCCCGGGGTCCCGCCTCCGCCCACCGTCCCCGCCGACGCGCACATCCCGGCACGGTGCGGCCC
>JACXUW010000282.1 GCA_014763705.1 Micrococcales bacterium
CGCCGGTGATGACCCGCGGCCCGGCGCACGCGACGCCGAACCTCGAGCCCTCCTCGTCGGCGAAGTTGACGACGCCGACCGGCCGGCTCGGGGCGAAGCCGGCCTCGCGCACGGCGTCGAGGGCGGCCAGTGCGCTGACCACGCCGAGCGGTCCGTCGAAGGCGCCGCCGTCGGGCACCGAGTCGAGGTGCGAGCCGATGACGAGCCCGGGGTCCCCGGCCCGGGCGGCGGCGTCGGCGTCGCCCCACCAGGCCCACTGGTTGCCCATCCGGTCGGTCGTGACGTCGAGCCCGCGAGCCGTCGCCTCCCCGGTGAACCACTCGCGCAGGTCGTGGTCGGTGCGGGTCCAGGCGTACCGGTGGTAGCCCCCGGTCGTGCCGTCGAGGCCGATCTCCTCGAGATCGGCCCACATCCGTCGGAAGGCGAGCGTCGCCCCCGGAGATGCCGACCTGTTGGACATGGCACCCATCGAACCAACTCGGGGCGCGTCACGGGGGCTGGCGTGCACCGGGATTGTCCCGCGGGCGAGACGGGCGCCGGGCGGCACCCGCCCTACGCTGGGCGGATGGATGACGGAGCCGAGCGCGCGCGACGGGCCCTGGCGGCCTCAGGGATCGCCTACGAGGTGACGAGCCACGGCCGGGTCGGGTCGCTCGAGGAGGCCGCGCGGCTGCGCGGCGTCGAACCGGGCGGCATCGTCAAGACGCTCGTCGTCCGGCGCGGCGAGGACGACCATCTCTTCGTCCTCGTGCCCGGGGACCGCGAGATCTCGTGGCCGAAGCTGCGCGCCCACCTCGGCGTCAACCGCCTCTCGATGCCGGACGCCACCGTGGCACGCGAGGTCACCGGCTACGAGCGCGGCACGATCACGCCGTTCGGGTCGCTGCGCCGGCTCCCGGTCGTCGCCGACGCGACGCTCACCGGCCGGACCGTCTCGATCGGGGCCGGCGCGCACGGCGTCGCGGCGACCGTCGGGGCCGACGCGCTCGTCGCCGTGCTCGACGCGGACGTCGCCGACGTCACCGACCCCCGCTGACGGTCCCCGCCGCCCCGCACCGGTGGCGCTCAGCCGATGACGGCGATCGGCGCGCCCTGGGTCACCTCCTCGCCCTCGGCGACCGCGAGGCGGATGGTCCCGGCCGCCGGTGCCGTGACCTCGAGGTCGACCTTGTCCATCTGGACCTCGGCGACGAGCTGGTCCGCGGTCACCGCCTCGCCGTCCGCGACGAACCACGTCGAGAGGACGCCGACGGCGGCGGGGTCGGACCGGCTCATCACCGGGAAGAGGACGTCGGTCACCGCAGCACCGCGCGGATGCCGGCCTCGATCCTGTCGTGCCGCGGCAGGACCGCGTACTCGAGGCTGTGGGCGTACGGGATCGGCACGTCGGGCAGCGTGACCCGCTCCGGTGCGACCCGGAACAGCCCCGGGTCGTGCTCGGCGACGGTCGCGACGACCTCGCCGGACATCCCGAACGAGTGGTAGTCCTCGTCGACGGCGACGAGCCGCCCGGTCTTCGCGACGGAGGCGAGGATCGCCTCACGGTCGAGCGGGACGAGCGAGCGCAGGTCGAGCACCTCGACCGAGACGCCCTCACCGGCCAGCTTCTCCGCGACGTCGAGCGCGTGGTGCACCGACAGCGAGATCGTGACGACCGAGACGTCGCTGCCCTCGCGCACGACGTTGGCCCGGCCGATCGGCACGACGTACTCGCCCTCCGGCACGACGTCGACCGACCGCGGGTTCTTCGCCATCCACGGCAGGCCCATGACGCCCTTGTGGAACATGTAGACGACGGGCGAGTCGTCCCGGATGGCCGCGGCCATGAGGCCCTTGGCGTCCGCCGGGAGCGCGGGCACGACGACCTTCATGCCGGGCAGGTGGGCGAAGAGGCCCCAGAGCGTCTGCGAGTGCTGGGCGCCGTCGGAGTAGCCGCCGCCCACCGCGGTCGTGAGGACCATCGGGACGCGGACGTGGCCGCCGGACTCGAAGTGGATCTTCGCCATGTGGTTGTAGACCTGGTCGAGGCACACACCCACGAAGTCGGCGAACATCAGCTCGGCGATGGGGCGCATCCCCTCGGTCGCGGCACCGACCGCGAGGCCGAGGAACGCGGTCTCGGAGATGGGGGTGTCGATGACGCGGTTCGGTCCGAACTCGTCGAGCAGGCCGGTCGTCGACGAGAAGATCCCGCCGTAGCGCCCGACGTCCTCGCCGAGGTAGAAGACCTCGGGGTTCGCGCGCATCTCCTGGGCGATGGCCTCGACCATCGCCTTCGAGGTGTTGAGCCGCCGCGTGGCCTGCGGGGCGGTGGTGTCGGTGATCGTCATGTCAGCTCCTCACGCGAAGACGAAGTCGAGGGCGTCGGACGGGTCGGGCAGCGCGCTGGCCTTGGCGAACGCGACCGCCGCCTCGACCCGCTCGCTCGCGGCGGCCTTCATCCGGTCGATGGCGGCGGCGTCGAGGATCCCGGCGTCGGTGAGCCGGGCGGCGTACCGCGGGATGGGGTCGCGCCCGGGCAGCTCGGCCAGCTCGGGCCGGTAGCCCTGGGCGTCGCCCTCGAAGTGGCCCCAGAGGCGCACGGTGTGCACCTCGAGGAGGCTCGGCCCGTCACCGGCCCGGGCCCGGGCGACGGCACGGCCGGCGGCGGCCCACACGGCGTCGACGTCGTTGTCCTCCACCCGTTCTCCCGGGATGCCGTACGCGGCCGCGCGGGTGGCGTTCGACGGCACCGCGGTCGAGGCCGAACGTGGCACCGAGATGCCCCAGTCGTTGTCCTCGACGACGAAGACGACCGGCAGCCGCCACAGAGCCGCGAGGTTGAGCGACTCGTGGAAGGCACCCTGGTTGGCCGCGCCCTCACCCGTGACGGCGACGGCGACACGGTCGGTCCCCCGCCGCTGGAAGGCGAAGGCCATGCCGAGGGCCGGGGGGTAGCCCTCGGCGATGATCCCGGAGCACGAGAAGTGCGTCGCCGGGTCGAAGAGGTGCATGTGCCCGCCACGACCGCGGCCCAGGCCGTCGACGCGGCCGAAGATCTCCGCGGTCATCGCCTCGAGGTCCATCCCGTGGGCGATGGCGAGGTGGTGCGGGCGGTGGGTGGCCGTCACGGCGTCGTCGCTGGTCAGGTGCGCGCAGACGCCCGCGGCCACCGGCTCCTGCCCGGCCGAGAGGTGCATCTCGCCCGGGACCAGGCCCTTGCCGATGTCGAAGCCGGGTCCCTTGTCGGCGTGGTACTCCCGGAGGATCGCCTCCTCGTAGGTCCGGCACAGGACCATGGTCTCGTACAGGCCGCGGCGCACCTCGGCGCCGGGCCCGGAGTCGGTGCTCGACATCGGGGCTCCTCTCGACGGGCTGGTCCCTCCACTGTCGAGCCGCCCCGGACACCCCTCCACGCCGGGATTTCAGATGGTGACAGCGCGCCCGGAGTCGGCCGCGAGGGCGACGAGGAACGCCGCCCGGCGCAGCGCCCGCTCGCCGTCGACGATCCGGCCCGCCCGGCCGACCGGGACGGACACGGCGACCGCGCCGGTGACCGTCCGGGACGGCAGCGGCACGGCGAGGCAGGTCGTGCCCACGGCGTACTCCTCCAGGTCGCGCGTGAGCATCGGACTGTGCCGGAGCTCCTCGAGGAGGCGGCGGCCGTTGGTCTGCGTGCGCGCGGTGAGGTCGACGAGCGGGTGGCTCGCGAGGTAGTCGCGACGCGAGTCGTCGGGGAGGGCCGCGAGCACGGCCTTCCCGAGGGCCGTCGCGTGCGCGGCGTCCTCGAAGCCGACCCACATGTCGGTGCGCGGGTTCTCCACGCTGTCCGCGACGTCGACGAGCCGGACGCGCCCGTCCTCGAGCACCGAGAGGTACGCTGCAGCGCCGAGCTCGTCGTGGAGTGCACGAAGGACCCGGTGGCCACGGCCCCCGGGCCCCGGGAGGGTGCGGCGCCCGGCGAGCGCAGAGACGCGGTCGCCGAGGACGTAGCCGCCCTCGACCCGGTCGAGGTAGCCCTCGTGGACGAGGGTGCGCAGCAGGTGGTAGGTCGTCGGCAGCGGCAGGTCGGCGAGGCGGGCCAGGCGCTTCGCGGTGACCGGCCCGGGCTCGGCTCCGACGAGGTCGAGCAGGCCGAGGGCGCGGACGACCGAGTGGATGAGCGTCGGCTGCGTCGCCACGGCCACCTCCTGCACGAGCGGCCCCCCTCCACGGTAGGGCCGCCCGGTGGGGCGGGGGAAGGGCCGGTGACCGACGCCATCGTCGGGCGCTGCGCCGAGCGCGAACAGGGTTGCCCTCGGCGCGAGGGGGCCGCAGGCTCGTCCCGTGGCGGAGGTGCGGCGGGTCCCGGTCGGTGACGTGGAGCTCGCCGTCGTCGTCCGGGAGCGCACCGGCGCGGCCGCGACGCCGTGCGTCCTGCTGCCCGGGACCGGCCTGACCGCGGCCTCGTGGGACGGCGTCGCCGACCGGCTCGCGCACACCCGGTCGGTGTACGCCGTCGACCTGCGCGGGCATGGGGTCAGTGCGTGGCCGGGGCGCTACTCCGTCGCGGCGATGGCGGAGGACGTCGTGGGGCTGCTCGACCGGCTGGCCGGGCTCGCCGGGCCCGTCGACCTCGTCGGGCACTCGCTCGGTGGCCTCGTCGCGCTGCGGGTGTGCGCGGCGGCGCCCGGCCGGGTCCGCCGGCTGGTCCTCGAGGACGTCGGGATGCCCCACCCGCGCACGCCGGC
>JACXUW010000005.1 GCA_014763705.1 Micrococcales bacterium
GGCCGAAGGCGTCCGGGGTGACCGGCTCGACCTCGGCCCGCAGCGCCGCGAGGGAGCGCCGCCGGAGCATCCGCAGCACCTCGGCGTCGCAGAACTCGGTGGACCCCCCGCCGGTCGGCAGCAGCTCGCCCTCGACGACCCGGCCGGAGGAGACGAGCCGCGCCAGCGCCGTCGACGCCACGGCGACGCCGATGCCGTAGGCGCGGGCCACCTCGGCCACGTGGAACGGTGCGTGCGTGCGGGCGTACCGGGCGACGAGGTCGCCGAGGGGGTCCTCGACCGGCTCGAGGAAGGCCTGCGGGACACCGGGCGGGAGTGAGGCGCCGAGGGCGTCGCGCAGCCGGGAGGCGTCCTCGATCGCCGCCCAGCGGTCCTCGCCGGCCACCCGGACCGGGATGACCTGGCGCGCCGACGCGAGCCCGGCGAGCCACGACTCCACGTCGGAGCCGGTGACGCCCTCGCGGCAGCGCCGGACCACGCCGTCGACCGACAACGGCCCGAGCACCCGGAGCAGGTCGAGGACGTCGTCGGCGTCGCGGACCGCGCGCTCCGGGGTGAGCCGCTGCAGCTCGGCCTCGCTGCGGGCCACCTGCTCGGCGTCGAGGAGGTCGCGCAGGGCCAGCCCCTCGGAGCCGCCGAGCAGCTCCGCGAGCAGGCTCGGGTCGAGGGCGAGGGCGGCCGCGCGGCGCTCGGCCAGCGGGCTGTCGCCCTCGTAGAGGAACTGGGCGACGTACCCGAAGAGCAGCGACTTGGCGAACGGCGACGGGGTCGCGGACTCGACCTCGACGACGGTGACCTTCCGCCCGGCGACGTCGCGCATCAGCTCGACGAGGCCGGGCACGTCGAAGACGTCCTGGACGCACTCCCGCACCGCCTCGAGGACGATCGGGAAGGTGGGGAACCGGCTGGCCACCTCGAGCAGCTGCGAGGCGCGCTGGCGCTGCTGCCACAGCGGCTGGCGGCGGTCCGGCCGCCGGCGCGGCAGGAGCAGCGCACGGGCGGCGCACTCGCGGAACCGGCTCGCGAAGAGGGCCGAGCCGCCGATCTCCTCGGTGACCAACGCTCGCACGTCGTCGGGCTCGAGGGTGACCAGCTCGAGGAGCTCGCGGCCGACGCCCCGCCGGTCGAGGCCCTCGACGTCGTCCCACTCGAGGTCGGGCAGCCGCAGCACGATGCCGTCGTCGCCGTGCATCGCCTGGACGTCGACGCCGAAGCGGTCGCGCATCCGGGCCGAGAGGGCGAGCGCCCACGGGGCGTGGACCTGCGCGCCGAAGGGGGAGTGGACGGCGATCCGCCAGTCGCCGAGCTCGTCGCGGAAGCGCTCGACGACGATGGTGCGGTCGTCGGGGACGTGCCCGGTGGCCTCGCGCTGCTCGCGCAGGTAGGTGAGGAGGTTGTCGGCGGCCCACTCGTCGAGGCCGGCCGCCATCACCCGCTCGCGGGCGGCGTCGGGGGAGAGCGCCTCGACCTCGCGGACGAACTCGCCGACCGCCCGCCCCAGCTCGGCCGGCCGGCCGAGCGAGTCGCCCTTCCAGAACGGGAGGCGGCCGGGCAGCCCGGGCGCCGGGGTGACGAGCACGCGGTCGTGGGTGATGTCCTCGATCCGCCAGGTGCTCGTGCCGAGGGTGAAGAGGTCGCCGACCCGCGACTCGTAGACCATCTCCTCGTCGAGCTCGCCGACCCGCCGCCCCGGGCCCTCACCGGTGGCCAGGAAGACGGCGTAGAGCCCGCGGTCGGGGATCGTGCCGCCCGAGGTGACGGCGAGTCGCTGGGCGCCTCGGCGGCCGGTGAGGGTGTCGGACAACCGGTCCCAGGTGATGCGGGCCCGCAGCTCGGCGAAGTCCTCGCTCGGGTACCTGCCCGCGAGCATGTCGAGGACGGACTCGAGGACGGGCCGGGTCAGGG
The DNA here is from genome assembly GCA_014763705.1 of Micrococcales bacterium. Lineage (GTDB taxonomy): Bacteria > Actinomycetota > Actinomycetes > Actinomycetales > Dermatophilaceae > Phycicoccus. The sequence goes on from JACXUW010000005.1 coordinate 1,906, forward strand.
CCGCGTACGGCGCGGAGCGGCGGACGAGGGCCAGGACGTCGTCGACGGTCCACTCGTCGAGGGCGCACATCGCGACGACCTGCTGGGCGAGGACGTCCAGGGGGTTCTGCGGGACGTGCAGCGCCTCGATCGAGCCGGCGAGCATCCGTTCGACGACGACCGCCGTCTGGACGAGGTCGCCGCGGAACTTCGGGAAGAGGACACCGCGGGAGACGGCGCCGACCTGGTGTCCGGCCCGCCCGACCCGCTGCAGCCCGCTGGCCACGGACGGCGGCGACTCGACCTGGACGACGAGGTCGACCGCGCCCATGTCGATGCCGAGCTCGAGGCTGCTCGTCGCGACCACGGCCGGCAGCCGGCCGGACTTCAGCTCCTCCTCGATCTGGCCCCGCTGCTCCTTGCTCACCGAGCCGTGGTGGGCGCGGGCGAGGACCGGGGGTGCGCCGCCGCTCTGCCCGGACTGGGCCATCACCTGCGCCGGGGTGCCCTTGAGGACGGCCGGCCGAGGGGTTGCGCCGTCGGGCCCGACGGCGTCGTCCCCGTCGGCCGCCTCGACCCGCTCCTCCCAGATCTCGTTGAGCCGGGTGGTCAGCCGCTCGGCGAGCCGGCGGCTGTTGGAGAAGACGAGCGTGGAGGTGTGGTCGGCGACGAGGTCGACGATGCGCTCCTCGACGTGCGGCCAGATGGACGCCCGCTGCTCCTGCCCCGACGCCGCCCCGGCGAGGTCGCCGGTGGGCTGGCCGAGCTCGGACATGTCGGGGACCGGGACGACGACCTTGAGGTCCCATTCCTTGGTCGACGGCGGCTGGACGATGTCGACGGGTCGGCCGCCGGCGAGGTAGCGGGCCACCTCCTCGACGGGACGGACGGTGGCGGACAGGCCGATCCGCTGGGCCGGCCGTTCGAGCAGGGCGTCGAGCCGCTCGAGGGAGAGGGCGAGGTGGGCGCCGCGCTTGGTGCCGGCCAGGGCGTGCACCTCGTCGAGGACCACCGTCTCGACCCCGGTCAGGGCCTCGCGGGCGGCGCTGGTCAGGAGGAGGAAGAGCGACTCGGGTGTCGTGATGAGGACGTCGCTCGGGGTGCGGGCGAAGGCGCGCCGCTCGTCGGCGGGCGTGTCGCCGGAGCGGACGGCCACGGTGATGTCGGGCTCCGGCAGCCCCAGCCGGGTTGCCGCGTGCCGGATGCCGACGAGCGGGCTGCGCAGGTTGCGCTCGACGTCGACGGCGAGGGCCTTCATCGGGGAGACGTAGAGGACCCGGCAGCGCTGCATCCGGTTCTCGGGCACCGGTTCGGCGGCGAGGCGGTCGAGGGCCCAGAGGAAGGCGGAGAGGGTCTTGCCGGAACCGGTGGGGGCGACGACGAGGGCGTGGTGGCCGCTGCTCACCGCCTCCCAGGCGCCGGTCTGCGCGGCCGTGGGCGCGCTGAAGCTGCCCCGGAACCACGCGGCCGTGGCGGGGGAGAACCGGTCGAGGACATCGGCATCCATGCTGGTCACACCCTCTCACCCGGCGCCGACACGAGGGTGCGCCGAGGGCTCAGGAGGCGGGCCGGCGGGTGAAGGTCAGGTGGGTCACGCCGCTGGGGCTCGACACGGCCTCGACGGCGTAGTCCGACTCGAGCCCCTCGAGCCCGTCCCAGAGCCGCACCCCGCGGCCGAGCACGATCGGCACCTGCACGACGTGCATGAGGTCGACGAGCCCCGCGGCGAGGAAGTCGCGCACGACGGTGGCGCCGCCGCCGATCCGCACGTCGAGGTCACCGGCCGCTGCCCGGGCCACCTCGAGCGCCTCGACGGGGGAGGCCTCGAGGAAGTGGAAGGTCGTGCCACCCTCCATCTCCATCGACGGCCGCGGTCGGTGGGTCAGGACGTAGGTCGGCGTGTGGAACGGCGGGTCCTCGCCCCACCAGCCGCGCCACTGCGGGTCGTCCTGCCAGCCGGGCGGGCCGAACTTGTTGGCGCCCATGATCTCGGCGCCGAAGCCGTCGGCGAACCGCCGGGCGAACGCGTCGTCGACCCCTTCGCCGCCGTCCGGCCCCCAGTAGCGGGTCGCGAACATCCACTCGTGCAGCCGCTGGCCGGCGTGCCCGAACGGCGCCTCGAGCGACTGCGGCTCCCCGGAGCCGAACCCGTCGAGGGAGATGGCGAAGTTGTGGACCCGGGTACGTGACATGTCGGCTGCTCCTGGTCGGCGACGGGACCGTTCGGGGGTCCGGTTGCCTCGCACGCTAGCGCGCCGGCATGCATCCCGGGGTTCACGGACCGGACGAGCCGCCACCCGGGGTCCGGTCCCTCGTGGCGACCAGCGTCACGGCGATCAGCGCTCCGATCACGCTGAACGAGATGAGCGCGATGTTGCCCGTTCGGACCGACAGGGCCACTGCGCCGATCGCGGCGAGTGCGACCACCACCGACGCCAGGTACGGGACGGCCGACCACCGGGCCGCGGCTCCTGCCGGAGCAGGGACCTGCGTTGCGGGCCGGTCCTCGTGCGGGATCACCAGCGCCGTCGGGATGGCCTCGTCGATCTTCGCCACCGCAGCCACACCCCGGCGCCACAGCGTCGGTTCGACGAGGATCGACCGCCCCGCGTCGCTGACCACCTCCCGGCCTCCGTCCGGGGCGGCGACGACCGCAGCCACCTCGTCGAAGGGGACGACGCGCCACCTGTTCCGTCTGCCCACCGCCACGACCTCGTCGGACACGACGAGCGCGGAGCGATCGCCCGGCGCGTTGAGCGAGCGATAGGTCGTCCCCACCGGTCGCTCGCGCGTCTCCCGCCACCCCATGACGGGCATGGACTCCTTCCACACCGCCCCCTCGGGGACGCCGAGGACGAGGCTGTCCGCACACACCTCGGCCGCGGCACGGACGTCGTCCACCGTCAGGCGCAGGAGCTGCTCGAGGTGCTCCTCGGGCTCGAGGGTGGCGCCGCCCTCGAGCCGGGTCCCTGCGACCATGTGGGCGAGAGAGAGCGCGTTGTAGGGGTCGCGGACTCGCTGTGCGGCCGCCTCGACCGCGGCGGTCAGGGCCCGCTCGTCCGGGCCACGGCGGCGCAGGTTCTCCACCGAGCCGTACACCAGGTCGACGACGCGCGGGAGGATGCTCGGGGCCACCGCGGAGCCGGCGCCGACGACAGCCGCATCGACCGCCACCGGCTCGTAGACGGACCACGGTGAGTAGGCTCCGTGCGCCACGTCGCGCAGCTCGCGGCGGAGCTCGCCGGCCAGCAGGTCGGCCAGCACCCCGGCGGCCGCACCGCGCTGGACGAGCCCGGAGCAGCACACGTGTGAGTCCAGCACGTGCGCTGCCGGGAAGGGGCCCGTGCCCCCGGGCAGGGGTGGGACCGAACGTCGCTCGCCGCCGGGGAGGGCGAGGCGTGTCGTCGCGCGCGGTGGGCCGTCGAGCACCAACGCGGCGTTGCCCGCCGTGAACGCCGACCTCACCAGGCCCAGCAGGTGCTCCGGCGTGGCCCGTCGCAGCCCTGGCTCGTCGAACCCGACGAGTCCGGGACCCTGCGCGCCGAATCGCTGGACCAGGGTCGTGGCCATCGCGCCGCGGGGGCGCTGCGCGGCCTCGGCCCGCAGGACCTCGCGTTCGCCGTGGACCGACCCGAAGGACGGACGCGCGAACCAGCGGGTGACGTCCTCGAGGAAGGCTTCCACCGCGTCGGCCGGCCCGTGCGCGTCGATCGTCGTCCGCAGGAGGGACGTGGAGCCGTTGACCTGGAGGGCGCCTCCGCCGCGGCCCCCCAGGGCGAGGTGTTCGACGAGGTGCGTCCACCCGCTGGTCGGGAGCGTCTCGTCCACGATCCCCGTCCGGAACACGAGGCTGGCCGCGAGCGTCGGGCGACCACTGTCGACCCAGAGGACGGGGACCCCGGAGATCTCGTCCTCCCGCACGGTCGCGAGCCGGCTCACCATCGTGTCAGTGTCGCGGCTGCTGCTGGGTGATGCAGTGGATGCCGCCGCCGCGGGCGAAGAGCGGCCGGGCGTCGACGCCGACGACGGTGCGGCCGGGGTAGGCCCGCTCCAGCACGGCGAGCGACGCCCCGTCCTGCTCGTCCTCGAACGCGCAGGCCACGACCCCGCCGTTGACGACGAGGTGGTTGATGTAGGACCAGTCGACCCAGCCCTCGTCGTCGGAGAGCGTGCGCGGCGCCGGCACGCGCACCACCTCGAGGGAACGGCCCGCGGCATCGGTGGCGGAGGACAGCAGGCCCTCGAGCTCGACGGACACCTCGTGGTCGGGGTGGGCGGGGTCCCCCTGCCAGTGGAGGAGGACGACGCCGGGCGCGGCGAAGGTCGCGACGATGTCGACGTGCCCGCGCGTGCCGAACTCGTCGTAGTCGCGGGTCAGCCCGCGCGGCAGCCAGATGCAGTGCGTCGCACCGATGGTGCGGGCCAGCTCGGCCTCGACGTCGGCGCGTCCCAGCCCGGGGTTGCGCCCCGGGTCGAGCTGCACGGTCTCGGTGAGGAGCACGGTGCCCTCGCCGTCGACGTGGATCCCGCCGCCCTCGTTGACCAGCTCGGACCCGATGCGCTCCGCCCCGGCCCGACCGGCGACGAACGTCCCGACCTGCGCGTCGTGCTCCCACGAGGCCCACTCCTGCGCACCCCAGCCGTTGAAGACCCAGTCGACCGCGCCGAGGGCGCCGGCGTCCGAGACGACGAAGGTCGGCCCGATGTCGCGCATCCACGCGTCGTCGAGCGGGGCCTCGAGGACGTCGAGCCGGTGGTGCTCGTGCCGGCCCTCGCCGAGCCAGTGCCGGGCGACGGCCACGGCGGCGGGGTCGACGACGACGGTGACCGGCTCGAACCGCGACACCGCGAGGGCGACGTCCGCCCACGTCGCGCGCGCCTCGTCGGCGTCGGCCTCGGTGTCGCCGAGCGTGTAGCCCGAGGACGGCCAGGCCATCCAGGTGCGCTCGTGGGGTGCCCACTCGGGCGGCATCCGCCAGGTCATCCGGCTCACGCCTCCCGGCGGTGCTCGGGACGCACCGGGGCGGCGAGCGGAGCATAGGAGTCGGGCCGCCGGGTCGCGAGGAACGGGAAGAGCTCGAGCCAGTCGCGGCGCTGCGCGAGGTCGAGGTCGGCGACGAGCACGGCCGCCTCGTCGCGCGGGGCCCGGACGAGCACGCGGCCGTACGGGTCCGCGATGAACGACGAGCCGTAGAAGGTGATCAGCCCCTCGGTGCCGTAGCGGTTCGGGACGACGACGAAGAGGCCGCTCGCGATGGCGTGCCCGACGATCGTGTGCTCCCACAGCGGCTGGGTGTCGAAGTCGGGGTGGTCGGGCTCGGAGCCGATCGCCGTCGGGTAGGCGAGCACCTGGGCGCCGCCGAGGGAGTAGGCCCGGGCCACCTCGGGGAACCACTCGTCCCAGCAGGTCGGCAGCCCGACGCGCATCCCGAGGTCGGCGACGTCGTAGACCGGGTAGGCGCCCTCGGGCGGCCCGGCGCGGAAGTAGCGATCCTCGTAGTAGCCCGCCGTCACCGGGATGTGGGTCTTGCGCGTGCGACCCACGAGCGTGCCGTCCGGGGCGACGAGGACGGCGGTGTTGAAGCCGAGCCCGTCGTCGGTGCCGTCCGGGGCCGGCGCCTTCTCGAAGAGGCTCGCGTGGACGTACGCGCCCGTGGTGGCGGCGGCCTCGCGCGCGAACGCGAGCGTCGGCCCGTCCTCGAGCGACTCGGCGCTCGCGTCCGGCCGACCGGCCGGCAGCGTGTCGGCCGGGTAGCGCGAGAGGGTGAGCTCGGGGAGGAACACGACGCGGGCGCCGGCGTCGGCGGCGGTGCGCACGCCGTCGAGCAGGGTGGACCGCAGCCGGTCGGCGTCCGCGTCCCACGCGTGCTGGACCAGGCCGACGCGCACCGGCGGCTCGGAGGGCTCGTGGACGCGGGCGAGCGAGGGGAGGACCCCGTCGGCGGTGATGAGGCGCATGGCGCCAGTATGCCGCCGTCGCCGGGCCCCGCCCGACCGGGCGGTCCACGCGCCCGCCTACCATCGACGGGTGCGTCACTCGAGGTTCTGGGAGCTCATGGCCGAGGAGTTCGGCGAGGCGTACTCGCGCTCGCTCGCGCGCAGCCAGCACCTGACGGCGCTCGGCGGTCACACCGCCGACGAGGCCCTCGAGGCCGGGGTCGCGCCGCGCGAGGTGTGGACGGCCCTCTGCGACCAGATGGACGTCCCCGAGGAGCGCCGGCACGGGCGCGACCACCCGCCGAGGGCCTGAGCGGAACGGCTCAGCCCACCCGCACGCGCAGCCGCAGGGTGTTGTCGGGGAACGGCGCCGCACCGCGGGCGTCGACGACCGCGAACCGCACGTCGCACGACCCGGTGCCCGATGGCACGGTGACCGCGACCGAGACGTCGGCGGTCGACCCCGCCGCGGTCGCCGGGACGGGGACCTCGCCGACCGACTGGCAGTCGTCGACGTGCTGCGGCTGGTCGAGGCGGCGCAGCAGGTAGCCGGTCCACGGGCGGCTCCCGGTGTTGCGCAGCCGCCAGGTCTTGGTGCGGACCACCCCGGGCGCGACCGTGGCGCAGTCCGGGATCGTGACGTCCGCGACGAGGAGCATCCCCGGCGTGGTCCTCCGGGCGGCCGCGACGGCGGCCGACCCGGAGCCCTCGCACCCGCCCGGCGGTGTGGGGGCCGGAGCCGTCGCGGCCGAGCCGACCGCCCACGGGCGCGCCTGGGCCCCGGAGAGCCGCGCGGTCGCGTCGACGCCGAGGGCGAGGGTGACCACGCCGGCGACGGCGAGCACCCCGACGAGCGGCCGCCGCGTGGCGCGTGCCGCCTCCGTCACGGGCTCGGGTGCCGGGCCCGTCGGCGGGGTGGGGGGAGGTGCGTCGTCGGTGGACCGCTGCGGCCGGCCGGCCGCCACGACGCCGTGCGCGCACTCCCACCGCGCCCGGAAGTCGGCCGGGTCGCCCCCGCAGGCCCGCACGTACTCGACCGTCGTCTCCCAGCTCGGCAGCCGGTGCCCCTGCGACGCCTCGTGGAGGGTGGTGTGCGAGATGGCTCTCGACCGCGCGGCCATGGCGCGGAAGGACGGACGTCCGCACCCCTCACGCAGCCGCGCGAGGTCGTTCGCGAACCCCTCGATGGCCCGTGCCCTGGCCGCAGCTCGTGGCGCCACGTCGCTCCCTCCCGCGGGTCCGCCCCCCGGGGACCCGCTCCTCCCGGAGGCTACCGCCGCCGGGGCCCCGCGTCTCGGGGAGAACTCCCCGTCGCTGCGCGAGGAAGGGCCGCCCACCGCTTCAGCGCGGTGGGCGGCCCTGTGCCGCAACGCCTCCGAGGGGTGGAGGTCAGTGCAGCGTGATCCCGCTGTAGTAGTGGTCGAGGATGTACTGCCACGACCGGCCGGCGTTCGCGAGGTCCCGCGAGCCGTACTGCGACATCCAGTCGCCGCTGACCCACGCCGGGCACGCGGTCGTCGTCGAGCAGTAGTGCGCCTGGAGGATCGAGCCGCCGCGCGTCATCCGGGTGCCCCACGTGTCGTCCACCGCGGCGCTCGTGGATGCGACCGCCGAGCTCGGCCGGTAGACCTGGTCACCGGTGTCGTCGCGGACGTCGTAGCAGGCGCCCCACGAGGTCTTCCGGGTGGAGTGCAGGGCCCAGTACCAGCCGTAGCTCTTGACGGCCATCGCCCCGGCCCGTAAGGAGGCACGCGGCCAGCTGCTGACCCACTCGTTGGGCAGGACGTTCTTGACGTAGCTCCGGAACGCGACGCGGTCGACCCGTCCGGCGCTCACGCGGTAGACGAGGATGCTGCTCGGCGGCGTCGTGTTCGTGCCGTCGGTGGAGCACCCCCCGCCACCGCTGCTCACCCCGACCTGGTGCGAGGCGTTGTTGTTCTTGAGCGTCGCGTCGAGGTTCTTCTTCGCGCCCGGCGCGAAGTCCTGGGAGTGGTGACTGCCGTCGAAGTCGCTGTTGTAGTAGACCCGCACCGTCTTGCCGGTGCGGTTCCAGACCGAGGCGGCGTTGTTCTTGACGCACAGCCCCTTGCCGTTGCCGGGACCCTTGAAGTCGTAGCAGCTCGGCTGGGTCGTGCCGTAGTCGGCGACGGAGCCGGTGAAGTCGGAGACCGACCCGGCGTTGTCGGAGTTGTAGTAGTAGCAGAACTCGCCGGACTGGCACACGCCGTCGCGGGCGGCCGCGGCGGCCGGCTGGGCGGCGGTCACGGCGGCAGTGAGCGCCGTCAGGACCGCGAGCGCGGTGGCGGCGAGTGGTCGGTGGATGCGCACGAGGAGACCTCCCGGTCGGGCCGGGCCGGCGACCCGGACGACGAGAGCCGTCCGGGTCGTCGGTCACCGGCAGGGGTGGTGGGTCAGTGGTTGACCTTGAACCAGGGCTGGGCCCAGCCGAGGTACGGCTTGCCCCACTTGGTCCTGATCTCGGAGATCGTGGTCCGGGTGTACGAGCCGTTGCCGTGGATGTCGTTCGAGATGAACTCGCCACCGCCGATCGAGATCATCACGTGGCCGGAGCCGCCGCTGAAGAAGGCGAGCGCGCCGGCCGGGACGTTCGTGTCACCGGGGTGCTTGAACGAGCCCGGGATCTGGGTCCAGTGGACGTAGGCCGTCGTCGAGCCGCTGTGCGCCCAGCCGTAGGCGAGGCCGACGAGGTGGTCGCAGAGGTTGTAGTAGCCGTCCTGGTATCCGGAGTGGACGTGGTTCTTGGCCCAGGTGACCGCCTGCGCGCAGGTCTTCGGGTCGCCGGTGCCCGCGATGGAGCAGCTGCCGCCACTGCCGAGGCCGATCCGGTGCGAGGCGTTGTCGTTCTTGAGGTTGGCGTTGAGGTTCTTCTTCGCCCCGGCGGCGAAGTCCTGGTAGTACCGGCTGCCGTCGTAGTTGCTGTTGAAGTAGACCCGCACGGTCTTGCCGGTGCGGTTCCACACCGAGGCGGCGTTGTTCTTGATGCACTGGCCCTTGCCGTTGCCGGGGCCCTTGAAGTCGTAGCAGCTGGGCTGGGTGGTGCCGTAGTCGCCGACCGACGTCGTGAAGTCGGAGACCGAGCCGGCGTTGTCGGAGTTGTAGTAGTAGCAGAACTCGCCGGACTGGCAGACGCCGTCGCGGGCCGCGGCCTGGGCCGGGGCGGCGGTGCCGAGCATCGGCACGGCCACGGCGGCCGCCGTCGCCAGCGTGGCGAGCAGCTTCTTCCTGGGTGTCATGGTGGGTGTCCCTCCTGGTGGGGTGGTCCTGCGGTCCGGTGTCCCCCCGTGGGTTCTCCGCAGGTGCCGACGACGGTGCCCGCCCGGGCGGTCCGTCCGACACCCCGGCGCGTGTCAGGCGGGTGTCAGGTCGCTGTCAGGACGGCCCTGACCTGCGGTGACGTCGGTGTCGTCAGATGCCGGCGGGTCGGGACGCGTGGCCCTGCGCAGCCATGACGCGCCGGAAACCGCGGTGCCCGCGTCGGCGGGCTCGGCTAGCGTCGTCCCTCGTGACTGACGACGTGCTCCTGCACGCCCGGGGGCTGACCAAGAGCTTCGGCGACTTCACCGCCGTCGACGGCATCGACGTGCTCGTCCGGCGCGGGGAGGCCTTCGGCTTCCTCGGCCCGAACGGCGCCGGCAAGTCCTCGACGATGAAGATGGTCGGCTGCGTCTCGCCGGCCACCGGCGGCGAGCTGCGCATCCTCGGGATGGACCCCGCCGTCGACGGCCCGGCCATCCGGGCCCGGCTCGGCGTCTGCCCGCAGCAGGACATGCTCGACGAGGACCTCTCGGTGGAGGAGAACCTCTGGGTGTACGGCCGCTTCTTCGGCCTGTCCCGCCGCGAGGTGCGGGCCCGTACCGACAAGCTGCTCGACTTCGCCCAGCTCACCGAGCGCCGGCACGACCGCGTCGAGCCGCTCTCCGGCGGGATGAAGCGCCGGCTCACCATCGCGCGGGCGCTCGTCAACAACCCCGAGGTGCTCCTCCTCGACGAGCCGACCACCGGCCTCGACCCGCAGGCCCGGCACGTGCTCTGGGACCGCCTGTACCGTCTCAAGCGCGACGGGGTCACCCTCATCATCACGACGCACTACATGGACGAGGCCGAGCAGCTCTGCGACCGGCTCGTCGTCATGGACCACGGCCGGATCGTCGCCGAGGGCAGCCCGCGCCAGCTGATCGACACCTACTCCACGCGAGAGGTCGTCGAGCTGCGCTTCGCCGTCGACGAGCAGGAGCGGCACGTCGAGGCCGTCCGCGGGGTGGCCGACCGCGTCGAGGAGCTCCCGGACCGCCTCCTCGTCTACACCGCCGACGGCGACGACACGCTCGCCGCGCTCCACGACCGCGGGGTCCGACCGCTGTCGGCGCTCGTGCGCCGCTCGACGCTCGAGGACGTCTTCCTCCACCTCACCGGCCGATCGCTGGTCGACTGATGTCCACGCCGACGGCCACCGTCTCGACGGCCCCGAGCGGGCGGCTCGCCGCCGGTCCGCGCCGGCCGACCACGCGCGGCGAGCGGGTCGGCGCCGTCATGGCCCACCACTTCTTCGTCTACCGGCGCACGTGGAAGGGCTCGATCATCGGGCGATTCGCCTCGCCGCTGTTCTTCCTCCTCTCGATGGGCCTCGGGCTCGGCGCGCTCGTCGACGCGCGGGCCGGTGGCGTCGCGGGCCTGCCCTACCTGCGCTTCGTCGTCCCGGGCATCCTCGCGATGCAGGCGATGATGCTCGCGTTCGGCGACTCCACGTACGCCGTCATGGGGTACATCAAGTGGAACCGGATGTACTCGGCGATGCTCGCGACGCCGCTGCGGGTCGGCGAGGTGCTCGGGGGCCACCTCGCGGTCGTCGCGCTCCAGATCGGCCTCGCGACGGCGATCTTCCTCCTCGTCGCCGCGCCGTTCGGCGCGTTCGGCTCGTGGTGGGTGCTGCTCGCTGTGCCGGTCGCCGTCCTCACCGGGATGGCCTTCGCCGTGCCGCTCTTCGGGCTCTCCGCGCGGATGGAGACCGACAGCGGGTTCAGCATCCTCTTCCGCTTCGTCATGACCCCGCTCATGCTGTTCTCCGGCACCTTCTTCCCGGTGGCCCAGCTGCCGGCGTGGATGCAGCCGCTCGCCTGGGTCACGCCGCTCTCGCACGGCGTCGAGCTCTCCCGGGACGCCTCGGAGGGCCGGTGGCCGGGGTGGCTCGGGGCGGTCCACCTCGCCGTGCTCGCCGCGTACGTCGGGGTCGGCTGGGTGCTCGCCCACCGTTCTTTCTCTCGCAGGCTCCTCTCGTGACCGCCGTCGCGCGCGCAGCGCGGTTCGTTCCCTCACCGGCCGGGATCGGCCTGGCGAGGTACGTCGTCCTGCGCAACGTCACGGCCTTCCGCCGGGCCTGGCTGCTCCTCCTCAGCGGGTTCGTCGAGCCGGTCTTCTACCTGTTCTCGATCGGGGTCGGGCTCGGGGCGCTCGTCCGGACGGTCACCACGGACTCCGGCACCGTCGTGCCGTACGCAGAGTTCGTCGCGCCGGCACTGCTCGCGGCATCGGCGATGAACGGCGCGATCGCGGACAGCACCTACAACGTCTTCTTCAAGCTGCGCTACCAGCGGCTCTACGACGCGATCCTCGCCACCCCGGTCGGCCCGCGCGACATCGCGGTCGGCGAGATCCTCTGGTCGCTGATGCGTGGCGCGCTCTACTCGGCGATGTTCCTCGCCGTCGCCTGGGTCGCCGGTCTCGTGCACTCGTGGTGGGCGCTGCTCGCGGTGCCGGCGGCGCTGCTCGTCGGCCTGGCGTTCGGGGCGGTCGGGATGTTCGCGACGACCTTCATGAGCTCGTGGCAGCACTTCGACTACATCACCCTCGCGGTCCAGCCGATGTTCCTCTTCTCCGCCACCTTCTTCCCGCTCTCCACCTACCCGGAGGCGCTGCAGTGGCTCGTCGCGGCGACACCGCTCTACCACGGGGTGGCCCTCGAGCGCTCGCTCGTCCTCGGCGAGGTGTCGTGGGGCCTGCTCTGGCACGTCGGCTACCTCGCCGCCCTCGGTGTCGTGGGTGTCGTCGGCACCTCGCGACGGATCGCCACCCTGCTGCTCACCTGAGGACCGGCGTGTCGCGGCGCGCCTGCGGACGTCGAACACGTGTTCGTCTACGCTCGTCCACAGGTGGTGGCCCCGGCCGCATCCGTCCACAGGCTCCACGGCGGCCCGTGACCGCTGTCGGTGTCCCCACCTAGCGTCTGACCACGACCTCGCGACGAGACCGACCGCGGGGCCCGGTCGCCGGTAGGCGCGCTCGACGACAGACGAAGGAACAGGTGTGACATGGCTGGTAGTGCTCGCGGAAGCGTGATGCCCAACCCGGTGGCCGCCGCCGAGGGTGGCGAGCGGGACAAGGCGCTCGCCTCGGTGATGGCCCAGATCGAGAAGCAGCACGGCAAGGGCGCGGTCATGCGCCTCGGTGACGACGTCCGTCCGCCGATCGCCGTCATCCCGACCGGGTCGATCTCCCTCGACGTCGCGCTCGGCATCGGGGGCCTGCCCCGGGGCCGCGTCGTCGAGATCTACGGCCCGGAGTCCTCGGGCAAGACGACCGTCGCCCTCCACGCGGTGGCCAACGCGCAGAAGGCCGGCGGCATCGCGGCCTTCATCGACGCGGAGCACGCCCTCGACCCGGAGTACGCGAAGAAGCTCGGGGTCGACATCGACGCCCTCCTCGTCTCCCAGCCCGACACGGGGGAGCAGGCGCTCGAGATCGCCGACATGCTCATCCGTTCCGGCGCCCTCGACATCATCGTCATCGACTCGGTGGCGGCGCTCGTGCCCCGCGCCGAGATCGAGGGCGAGATGGGCGACAGCCACGTCGGCCTCCAGGCCCGCCTCATGTCGCAGGCGCTGCGCAAGATCACCGGCGCGCTCAACACCACCGGCACGACGGCGATCTTCATCAACCAGCTCCGCGAGAAGATCGGCGTGATGTTCGGCTCGCCCGAGACGACGACGGGCGGCAAGGCGCTGAAGTTCTACGCGTCGGTCCGCCTCGACGTGCGCCGCATCGAGACCCTCAAGGACGGCAGCGACCCGGTCGGCAACCGCACCCGCGTCAAGGTCGTCAAGAACAAGGTCAGCCCGCCGTTCAAGCAGGCCGAGTTCGACATCCTCTACGGGCAGGGCATCTCCCGCGAGGGCGGCCTCATCGACATGGGGGTCGACCACGGCTTCGTCCGCAAGGCCGGCGCCTGGTACACGTACGAGGGCGACCAGCTCGGCCAGGGCAAGGAGAACGCCCGCGCGTTCCTCAAGGACAACCCCGAGCTCGCCGACGAGATCGAGAAGAAGATCAAGGACAAGCTCGGCGTCGGCGCCAAGGTCGAGCTCGAGGCCGTCCCGGACGTCCCGGTCGACTTCTGAGGCCGAGCCCGTGGCGTTCCACGACGCGTCGGCCCCGCCGCCCGGCTGGGCGGCGGGGCCGGGCGCGCCGGCACCCCCGGACCCCGAGGCCGACCCGCGCACCCGGGGGGACGAGCCGGACCCGCACGACTGGGCCCGGCAGATCGTCCTGCGCCAGCTGACGGCCGCCCCGCGCAGCCGCTCCCAGCTCGAGACGGCCCTGCGTCGCAAGGACTGCCCCGACGACGTCGCCGCCGCCGTCCTCGACCGGATGGAGGAGGTGGGCCTCGTCGACGACGAGGCGTACGCCGGGATGCTCGTCCGCTCCCAGCAGGCCGGGCGCGGGCTGGCCCGGCGCGCCCTGCGCCAGGAGCTGCGCCGCAAGGGGGTCGACGACGAGACCGCGGCCGCCGCCCTCGACGAGGTCGACCCGCACGCCGAGGAGGAGCGGGCCCGCGAGCTCGTCGAGAAGAGGCTGCGCACGATGCACGGGCTCGAACCGCACGTGCAGACCCGGCGCCTCGCCGGGATGCTCGCCCGCAAGGGGTACGACGGCGAGGTGGCGATGCGGGTCGTGCGCGAGGCCGTCCGCGACGCGCCGGAACACCAGCGCGACTGACGCGCCCGGCGTCAGAGCGAGTGCAGGGGGCGCCGACCGGGCGGCAGCGAGTCGGTCCGCACGATCTCCTTGCCATAGGGCACGAGCGAGACCGGCAGCAGCTTGAGGTTCGCGATGGCCAGGGGGATGCCGATGATCGTCACCGCCTGCGCCACAGCGGTCGCCAGGTGCCCGAGGGCGAGCCACCAGCCGGCGAGGACGATCCACACGACGTTGAGCAGGGCGGACCCCGCCCCTGCCCCGGGCTTCTCGACGACGGCGCGGCCGAACGGCCACAGGGCGTAGCTCGCCATCCGCAGCGCCGCGACGCCGAGGGGGAAGGTCACGACGAGCACGCAGAGCACCAGCCCCGCGACCGCGTAGCCCAGGGCCAGCCAGAGGCCGCCGAAGACGAACCAGATGACGTTGAGCAGGGTGCGCACCGGGCCTCCCGTTCTCTCGTGCCGACGTCCCTGTGGCCCAGCCTGTCACGCCCGGTCCTGCACCGACGTGACGGGGCCTGCGGACCTCAGCGACGCGTCGCGGGCCACGTGCCGGCGAGCGTGCTCGATCGCCTCGGGGGTGGTCGCGAAGAGGTGGTGCAGCGCCTCGAGGTGCTGGTGGATGCCGGAGGTCCGCAGCCGCGTGACGAACCGGGCGGGGAGGCCGGAGAGCAGCACGGTGACGCCGCGCGCCTCGAGGGAGCGGATGGTGTCCGCGAGCACGGCCGCGCCCGTGGTGTCGAGGGTCGTGACGTGGGACATCCGCAGGATGACGACGCGCACGTCGCTGACCTCGGTCAGCTCGAGCAGCGCGGCGTGGGCCCCACCGAAGAACAGCGGCCCCTCGAGCCGGAAGGCGACGACGTGCTGCTGGAGCAGCGCGGCCTCCTCGGACCCGTGGTCCGTGTCGTCCTCCGGGTCGGGCACCCCCTCGGTGTGCAGGGTCGTGGTGCGGGCGAGCTGGCGCAGGGCGAGGCCCCCGGCGGTGACGATGCCGAGGACGACCGCCGTCGCGAGGTCGAGCACCACGGTGGCGACGAAGGTCAGCACCAGGACGAAAGCGTCGCTGCGCGAGGCCCGGGCCAGTGCCCGCAGGGCCGAGACCTCCACCATCCGCACGGCCGTCCCGACGAGGACCCCGGCGAGCGCCGCGAGGGGGATCCAGGAGACGGCGTCGGCCAGGAGCAGGACGACGAGGAGCAGGACGAGGGAGTGGACGACCGCGGCCAGCCGGGAGCGGGCCCCGGTGCGCACGTTGACGGCCGTCCGGGCGATGGCGGCGGTCGCCGGGATGCCGCCGAGCAGGGGCGAGGCGAGGTTGGCCAGCCCCTGCCCGACGAGCTCGCGGTCAGGGTCGTGCCGGCTCGAGACGCTCATCGCGTCCGCGACGGTCGCGGAGAGGAGGCTCTCGAGGGCCGCGAGGACCGCGACGGCGAGGGCGGGCGCGGCGAGCACGCGCAGGTCGCTCCAGGAGACCGAGGGGAGGGAGAGGCGGAAGAGGCGGTCCGGCAGGGCGCCGATGGTCGGCACCGGGAGCGTCGTGACGCGGACGGCGACGGCGCTGGCGACGACGGCGAGCAGGGCGACCGGCACCGACGGGCGCAGCCTGGCCCCGAGGAGCATCGCGGCACCGACGGCCACCGCGAGGGCGAGCGGGACCGGTTGGGGAGCGCCGGCCCAGTCGCGGACGGCCGTCGCCGCGGCCACGACGACGTGCTCGTGGGTGGCGCGCTGCCCGAGGGCCAGCGGCACCTGCTGGAGGGCGATGAGCGCGGCGATGCCGAGCGTGAACCCCTCGATGACCGGCAGGGGGATGAGGCGCACGTAGCGTCCGGCGCCGGCGAGGCCCATCGCGACGAGGAGGACCCCGGCCATCAGCCCCACGACGAGCACTCCGTCGGCCCCGTGCTGGGCGACGATCGGGGCGAGGACGACGGTCATCGCGCCGGTCGGGCCGGAGACCTGCACGTGGCTGCCGCCGAAGAGCGCCGCGATCGTGCCCGCGACGACCGCGGTGACGAGGCCGGCCGCGGCCCCCAGGCCGGAGGCGATGCCGAAGGCGAGGGCGAGGGGGAGCGCGACGACCCCGACGGTGACGCCGGCGACGACGTCGTGGCGGGGGGAGCGCAGCATCGCGCGCAGGTCCCGCGCGCGGGGGCGCACGGCCCCCACCCGGGTACCCATCCGGAGCAGACCGGCGCGCAGCCCCGGCCGCGCGCCGGAGGGGGGCCGGGAGGTCACCGCCGTCCGGCCTCGGGGGTGAGGTCGTCGACGAGGCCGCCCTGGTCGGCGGTCTTGGTCCGCAGGATGGCGCGGGCGCTCGCGAGGAGGTCGCGGACCTCGGGGAGGGCGAGCGAGTAGATGACCTCGCCGCCCTCACGGCGCTGCGTGACGAGCCCGGCGAGGCGCAGCACCGCGAGCTGGTGGGAGAGCGAGGGGGCCTCGATGTCGATGGCGCTGCGCAGGCCGTGGACGGGGTGGTCGCGTTCGGCGAGCAGCTCGAGCACCCGGATGCGGGCAGGGTGCCCGAGGGTGCGGAAGAACTCCGCCTTGGCCTGGTAGAGCGGGACGGGCACGGACGGCTCCTTGAAGAGTTGCAGAACTCTGCAAGTATGCACGACCCGGACCGATCCCCTCGGGTGAGTCGGGCCACACCGCGCCGCGACCCGCCCGACGGTTCCCGGGCGGTGTGGTGCCGCTTAGGCTTGACCGCGCCATGACTGCAGCGAAGACCTACGACGTGCGCACCCACGGGTGCCAGATGAACGTGCACGACTCCGAGCGGCTCGCCGGCCTGCTCGAGACCGCCGGGTACGTCGACCTCGCGAGCGTCCCCGAGGCCGAGCGGCCCGAGGTCGCCGACGTCGTCGTCTTCAACACCTGCGCGGTCCGCGAGAACGCGGACAACAAGCTGTACGGCAACCTCGGCCAGCTGCGCCCCGCGAAGACCGCGAACCCCGACCTCCAGATCGCCGTCGGCGGCTGCATGGCGCAGAAGGACCGGGAGACCATCGTCCGCCGCGCCCCCTGGGTCGACGTCGTCTTCGGCACCCACAACATCGGCAGCCTCCCGGCCCTGCTCGACCGCGCCCGCCACAACAAGCGCGCCGAGGTCGAGATCCTCGAGTCGCTCGAGACCTTCCCCTCGACGCTCCCGACCCGCCGCGACTCCGCCTTCTCCGGCTGGGTGTCGATCTCGGTGGGCTGCAACAACACCTGCACGTTCTGCATCGTGCCGAGCCTGCGCGGCAAGGAGCAGGACCGTCGCCCGGGCGAGGTGCTCGCCGAGATCGAGGCCCTCGTCGCCCAAGGGGTGCTCGAGGTGACCCTCCTCGGCCAGAACGTGAACACCTACGGCGTCGAGTTCGGCGACCGGCTGGCCTTCGGCCGGCTGCTGCGCGCCTGCGGGGACGTCGAGGGACTCGAACGCGTGCGGTTCACGAGCCCGCACCCGGCGGCCTTCACCGACGACGTCATCGCGGCGATGGCCGAGACCCCGAACGTCATGCCGAGCCTCCACATGCCGCTGCAGTCCGGCTCAGACCGGGTGCTCAAGGCGATGCGCCGCAGCTACCGCAGCGAGAGGTTCCTCGGCATCCTCGACCGGGTGCGTGCCGCGATGCCGGACGCCGCGATCACGACCGACCTCATCGTCGGCTTCCCGGGCGAGACCGAGGCCGACTTCGCCGAGACGCTGCGGGTCGTCGAGGCCTCGCGCTTCTCCAGCGCCTTCACCTTCCAGTACTCGGTCCGGCCGGGCACCCCTGCCGCGACGATGCCCGACCAGGTGCCGAAGGCGGTCGTCCAGGAGCGCTTCGACCGGCTCATCGAGCTCCAGGAGCGGGTCTCCTGGGCCGAGCACCGGCGGCTCGAGGGCCGCGAGGTCGAGGTGCTCGTCGCCCCGGGCGAGGGGCGCAAGGACGGCGAGACGGCGCGGATGAGCGGCCGGGCCCGGGACAACCGGCTCGTCCACTTCGCCGTGCCCGAGGGCGCCGAGCGTCCACGTCCGGGCGACGTCGTGACGGTCGGCGTCACCTACGGGGCGCCGCACCACCTCGTCGCCGACAGCGGAGTGCGGGGCGGGAGGTACGCGGTGCGCCGGACCCGTGGCGGCGACGCCTGGGCGGCGCTGCAGGACGCGCCGGTGCCCGGCAAGCCCGGGGTCTCGCTCGGCATGCCGACCGTGGGTCGCCCGGCCCCGGTCGCGGCGCCGGCCTGCCCGGCCTGACCCCTCCGGCGGCCCGGGCCGCCGCTACCCCCTCAGAGGTAGTGCGCCAGGACGAAACCGGCGATCGCGCAGGTGGCGAACACCAGCCCGAGGACCGCGGCCGTGCGACGCGTCGAGCGACGGCGCTCCTCGACGACGGCGTTCTCGGCGACGGTGCACTTGACGGCGTCGTAGAGCGGCGTCGGGTCGAACGGCTCGATGTCCAGCTTGGGGAGGCCGGAGTGCCAGTGCGACACGAGTTCGTCCTTTCGACGGGTGCGAGAGTCCGTCGACCATAGGGAACGCACAGGGTCCCGCGCAGCGGATCGGGCCGTGCGACACGCCGTCTGGCCGAAGGCCGCCGCATCGTGTCCGAACGGACGAGACCCCCGACCGGTCGTCCGGTCGGGGGTCTCGCGGCCTCGGGTCGGCTACCGCTCGCCGATCGCCTCGTCGGCCTTGGCCTGGGCCTGGTCGACCTGGTCGGCGTACTTCCCACCCGTCAGCGAGTCGACGGCGTCACCGCCGCGCTCGATGGCCTGGTCGCTGAGCGACTCGACCTGGTCCGGGTGCTCTTCGGCCAGCTCGGTGAGCTTCTCCTTGGCGCTGTCGAGAAATCCCATCGGCGACCTCCTTCCGTCTCGGCGGCAGTGGCGTGCTCCCGGGGGAGCAGCACCAGTCCACACCCGTCCGGTCCCCGGCGCCAGTGCTTTGCCCCCACGGCGTCGGCGGGGTCGTCGGGCTCTGGAAGAATCGGCGTCATGACCATCCGTCCCGTCGTCATCACCGGAGAGCCCGTGCTCCACCAGCGCGCGGCCGCCGTCGAGGTCATCGACGACGGCATCCGCGAGCTCGTCGCCGACATGTTCGAGACGATGGACGCCGCCCGCGGGGTGGGGCTGGCCGCTCCGCAGATCGGGGTCGGCCTGCGGATCTTCACCTGGCAGCTGGGCAACGAGGACGGCATCCCGGCCCGAGGCGTCGTCATCAACCCGTACCTCGTGCCCGCCAAACCGGTTCCGGGCGAACCCGACCCGCACGAGGAGTCCGAGGGCTGCCTGTCGGTGCCGGGGGAGTCCTTCCCGCTGCGGCGCGGTGAGAGCGCCGTGCTCACCGGCCAGGACCTCGACGGCCGCGACCTGCACTACGAGGCCACCGGCTGGTTCGCCCGGATGCTCCAGCACGAGTACGACCACCTCAACGGCTTCCTCTACGTCGACCGGCTCACCGGCAAGTGGGCGCGCAAGGCCAAGAAGGCCGTCAAGGCCAACGGCTGGGGCACCCCCGGCCTCACCTGGATGCCCGGCGAGGACCGCGACCCGTTCGGCCACGACGACGTCGACGAGGAGCACCGCGACCACGCGGTCGAGGTCGGCGACGAGGCGCACCCCTGAGCGACCAGCCGCTCGTCGTCGCCGTCGTCGGTCCCACCGCCACGGGCAAGTCCGACCTCGGTGTCGCCCTGGCGCACCGGCTCGGCGGCGAGGTCGTCTCCGCGGACGCCTCCCAGCTCTACCGCGGGATGGACGTCGGGACGGCCAAGCTGACGGTGGCCGAGCGCGAGGGCGTCCCGCACCACCAGCTCGACGTCCTCGAGGTCACCGAGGAGGCCAGCGTCGCGGCCTACCAGCGCCACGCCCGGGCGGACCTCGACGACGTGCACGCCCGCGGCCGGGTGCCCCTGCTCGTCGGTGGCTCCGGCCTCTACGTCCGGGCCGCCCTCGACCGGCTCGAGATCCCCCCGACCGACTCCGGCGTCCGGCGGGCCCTCGAGGAGCGCGTGGCGGCGGAAGGGCTGCCGGTGCTCGTCGCCGAGCTGGCCGCCGTCGACCCCGCGGCCGCCGCCGCCATCGACCCGGGCAACGCCCGGCGGGTGGTCCGGGCCCTCGAGGTCATCGCCCTCACCGGGCGGCCGTTCAGCGCGACCATGCCGGTGCGCGAGCACCTCCGCCCCACGGTCGTCCTCGGCCTGCGGGTCGACCGCGACGAGCTGGACCGGCGGATCGGGCGACGGACCCGGCGGATGTTCGACGCCGGCCTGCTCGAGGAGACCCGCGAGCTGCTCGACCGGGGTCTGCGACAAGGCAGGACGGCCGCCCGGGCGGTCGGCTACGCGCAGGCGGTCCGGGTGCTCGACGGCGGGATGACCGTGGCGGAGGCCGTCGCCGACACGGCGCTGCGCACCCGCCGGCTCGTGCGGCGGCAGGAGTCGTGGTTCGGGGCCGACCCCCGCGTCCGCTGGCTCGACGCGCTCGCCCCCGACCTGCTCGGGCGCGCCGTCGCGCTCGTCGAGGAAGCAGCCGCCGCCTCGACCCCCTAGAGCAGCCCATCGCGCGCGGCGTGGGCGACGGCCGCCGCCCTGGTCGGCTCGCCGAGCCGGGTGAGGATGTTCGCCACGTGCCGGTGGACCGTGTGCTCGCTCAGCACGAGGTGCCGGGCGATCTGGCCGGTGCTGTGCCCCTCGGCCACGAGGCGCAGCACCTGGAGCTCGCGTGGGGTCAGGGCGGACGGGTCGCGTCCTCGCGGCTCGGACAACAGGTGACGCGCCGCGGCGAGACACTCGGGGGCCTCCACCTCCTCGAGCGTGGAGACCGCGGAGCTCACCTCGGCGCGGGCCGCCACGGGTTCCTCGTCGAGGAGGCGGGCGAGCGCCAGACGCGCCTCGGCCTCGTCGACCGGGAGACCGGCACGGTGGAAGGACCGGGCCGCGGCCCGCCAGTGCCTGCGCGCCGCGTCCGGGTCGCCGTCGGGGCCGTCCGCCACGAGGGCCCGGGCGGCCGCCACCGAGCCTTGCAGGGCATCGGTGCCGACCTCGTCAGCGACGACCGCGAGGTCGTGTGTCGCGGACCGGGCCTCGTCGTGGGCGCCGGCCGCCACGGCGCACCGCACGACCGGCAGGAGCAGCGCACCGCGCGCGAGGCGGTCGTCGGCCGGCACGTCCTCGAGCGCCTCGGAGACCAGTCGCCACGCGGACCGCGGGTCACCCTGCTCGAGGCGGACCAAGGCCTTCCCGACCAGGGCCGCCGGGGCGTAGCCCGCCTGGCCGTAGAGGTCGTCGGCCTCCGCGAGGCGACCCTGGCGTCGGCGCAGGTGGCCGAGCTGGACCACAGCGTCGGTGCGCGTGGAGCGGCGCGACCCGTGCATCCGCTCGAGCGCGGCGACGAGCTCGCGTTCCGCCTCGAGCCAGTGCCCGCTCGCGAGCCGCACCGAGGCGTACTGGATGCGGCAGGCCGTGAGCAGCGGGGCGAGGTCGTGCTCGCGGCACAGGACGTCGACCCGTTCGCACCACTCGAGGGCCCGCGGGAGGTCCTGCGCCTCACGACACGCGACGACCAGCCAGCAGCACACCTTGCCCGCCCACATGAGGTCGGGCAGCTCACCGGCCAGGGCCGCCGCCACCGCCGCGTCGAGCCGCTCCATCCCCGAACCGAGCCCGCCGCGGAGCACCTCGTCGAGCCCGAGGAGCGCCTCACCCACGATCTCCAGGTCCTCGAGGTCCAGGGCGCGGGCCACGTCGACGGCTTCCCGGGCTGCCCGACGGGCCAGGTCGGGACGGTGGGTGACCTGGAGCGCGAGCTCGGCCTCGCGGACCGCCAGCCACCCGTGCTCCGGGCCGAGCTCGGGGAGCTCGGCGAGGAGGGCCCGGGCCCGGCCGAGCCACCCCAGCGCCACCGCGGACCCCTGCCCGAAGAGGGCCGCGTCGTACCCGAGCGACGTGGCCGCCGCGGCCGCGCGCCGGAGGTCGCCCGTCGCACGCGCGGCCCGATAGGCGCGCTCGCGGGCTGTGAGGCAGGCGGCGCCGTCGTCGAGCCACCACTCCGCGGTGGCGAGACCGTCCCACCCGGCCGCGTCCTCGCCGGCGCCGGCCAGGTGCGCGGCGAACGCCTCCCGGGCCTCCGCCCACCGACCGGCGGCCAGAGCTTCGGGCGCGCCGGGGCCGGGTGCGGAGCGGGTCACCCGACCAGAGTGGCCCGTCGCGCGACCCGGCACCAGTGGCGTGGCCCGGCCCTCAGGCCTGGGCAGAGGCGAGGGCGTGGACGTCGGCGGTCGTCAGGACGTTGCCCGCGATGCCCCAGTCCCCCGAACGCACCTCCTCGACGACGCACCACGTGACCGGGCGCATCGCCTCGCCCTCGACGCTGACCATCGCGTCCGTGACGCGCTCGACGATCTGGCGCTTCTGGTCCGGGGTGAACACGTCCTCGATGACCTTGACCTGGATGAACGGCATGGTGCCTCCTGTGGTTGGTCCCCGCCGGTGCGGGGCTTGGACCACCGTCGCCCGCCGGGCCGTCCCGCCGCATCGCCGGAGCCGGCCATCCCGTGGGCCGGGCCGCTGGCCCGTCCGGGCCATGCCGGTGGCAGTCCCGGCCACCGCTGCTGGGATGATGGCCGCATGGCTGACCGGCTGGCGTTCACCAAGGGCCACGGCACGGAGAACGACTTCGTCCTCGTGCCCGACCTCGACGGCGCCCTCGGGCTGTCCGCCACCCGGGCGGCGTGGCTCGCCGACCGGCGCGCCGGCCTGGGGGGCGACGGCGTCATCCGGGTCGTCCCCACGGAGCTCGCCGGCGAGGCCGCGGTCCGCGACCAGGCCGAGGCCACGTGGTTCATGGACTACCGCAACGCCGACGGCTCGGCGGCCGAGATGTGCGGGAACGGCACCCGGGTCTTCGCCGAGTTCCTGCGCCGCGAGGGGCTCGAGACCGCCGACGAGTTCGTCATCGCCACCCGGGCCGGGGCCAAGGTGGTCCGGCGCGACGGCGACACGTGGGCCGTCGGGCTCGGGCCCTGGCGGCTGGCCGACCCGGCGCGCGCCGAGCGTGAGGGCTTCGACGCGCTGGTCCACGTCGGCGGAGACGACGGCGACCCCTTCTCCGCCCTCTCGGTCGACCTCGGCAACCCGCACACCGTCGTCGCCCTCCCGGAGGACGTCGACCTCGCCGGGCTCGACCTCGGCCGGGCGCCGGTCGTCCGGCCCCAGCCGCCGCACGGCACCAACGTCGAGCTCGTCCGTCCGGTCGGGCCCGGCCACGTCGTGATGCGGGTCCACGAGCGCGGGGTCGGCGAGACCCGCTCCTGCGGCACGGGGGCGTGCGCCGCGGCCATCGCGACGAGCTTCTGGGCCGGCTCCCTCGACACCGGGTCGACGTGGACCGTGGACGTCCCGGGCGGGCGGCTCACCGTCCGGCTCACCGACGGGCACGGTGTCGAGCTCGCCGGCCCGGCCGTCCTCGTCGCCGACGGCACCGTCCCGACTGCGCTCCTGCCCGACTGATTCCCGGCGGACGCCCGCGGATGCCCGCGGCGGTCAGCCCCGGCGGACCTCGAGCACCCGGAAGCCCTTGCTCGACGTGCGCCGGGTGCACGTCATCGACAGCTCGGACCCGATCCAGCGCTGGAGGCTGTCCGAGCCGAGGTTCTTCTGGACGACGAGGGAGGCGAGCCCGTCCGGTGCGAGCCGGGGCAGCCAGGTGCGCAGCAGGTCGTGGAGCGCCGCCTTGCCGACCCGGATCGGCGGGTTGGACCAGATGAGGTCGAACCGTGCGTCGGCCGGGACGGCGTCGGCGGTCACCGGGTGCACCCGCGCCAGGCCGAGGGCGGCGGCGTTGCGCCGGGCGAGGTCGAGGGCGCGCTCGTTGACGTCGACCGCCCAGACCGTGGCCTCCGGCGCGAGCATCCCGAGGGTCAGCGCGACCGGCCCCCACCCGCAGCCGAGGTCGAGGAAGGTCCCGGCCGGCGGTGGCGGGGCCGCCTCGTCGAGGAGGACCGCGGTGCCCTTGTCGAGGCCGCCGGGGGAGAAGACGCCCCGGGCCACCTCGACCTCGACCTCGCGCCCGGCCAGCCGCACCCGCAGCGGCCGGCGGTCGGCGTCGCTCGCCGGCTCGGCGGTGAAGTAGTGCTCGTGCTCACCCACCGGCCCGAGGCTAGCGGGCCCGGCGCCGGACCCGGGCACCGGAAGAAACGGGTCGCCGCCCGTCGTTGGACTCTGCGACCCTAGGGAGAACATGACTGCACGACACACCCTCTCCGGGCGGGCCGAGGCGCTCGCCGACGACCCCCGCTTCGACGACTCCGGCTTCGTCCTGGACGACGACGCCCTGGGCTACGACGGCGACCAGTACGACCGCGAGGAGCGGGCGGCGCTCCGCCGTGTCTCCGGGCTCTCCACCGAGCTCCAGGACGTCACCGAGGTCGAGTACCGCCAGCTGCGCCTCGAGCGCGTCGTCCTCGCGGCCGTGTGGTCCGAGGGCACCCTGGAGGACGCCGAGAACTCCCTGCGCGAGCTGGCCGCGCTCGCCGAGACGGCCGGCTCCGAGGTGCTCGCCGGTGTCGTCCAGCGCCGGCCGCACCCGGACCCCGCGACCTACCTCGGCAAGGGCAAGGCCGCCGAGCTGCGCGACGTCGTCATCGCCGAGGGCGCCGACACCGTCGTCTGCGACACCGAGCTCGCCCCGAGCCAGCGCCGCGCCCTCGAGGACGTCGTCAAGGTCAAGGTCATCGACCGCACCGCACTGATCCTCGACATCTTCGCCCAGCACGCGAAGAGTCGGGAGGGCAAGGCGCAGGTCGAGCTCGCCCAGCTCCAGTACCTCCTGCCGCGGCTGCGCGGCTGGGGCGAGTCGATGTCGCGGCAGGCCGGTGGCCAGGCCGCGGGCGGCCAGGGCATGGGCTCGCGCGGCCCGGGCGAGACCAAGATCGAGCTCGACCGGCGCCGCATCAACTCCCGCATCGCGAAGCTGCGCCGCGACATCAAGGAGATGAAGACCACCCGCGACACCAAGCGCAGCGGCCGCCGCGCCGGGCGGGTCCCCAGCGTGGCCATCGCGGGGTACACGAACGCGGGGAAGTCGAGCCTGCTCAACCGCCTGACCGGCGCCGGTGTCCTCGTCGAGGACGCCCTGTTCGCCACCCTGGACCCCACCGTGCGCCGCGCCGAGACGCCCGACGGGCGGTTGTACACGCTGGCCGACACGGTCGGGTTCGTCCGCCAGCTGCCGCACCAGCTCGTCGAGGCGTTCCGCTCGACGCTGGAGGAGGTGGCCGACGCCGACCTGCTGCTCCACGTCGTCGACGGCTCGCACCCCGACCCCGAGGGCCAGATCTCCGCGGTCCGCGCCGTCCTCGCCGACGTCGGCGCCACCGACGTCAAGGAGGTCGTCGTCGTCAACAAGGCCGACGCCGCCGACCCCGAGGTCCTCGACCGCCTCGTGCGCCACGAGAAGCACTCGATCGTCGTCTCGGCCCGCACCGGTCAGGGGATCGAGGAGCTGCGCGCCCTCGTCGCCGACGAGCTGCCCCAGCCGGACGTCGACGTCGACGTCCTCGTCCCGTACGACCGCGGCGACCTCGTGAGCCGCGTCCACGAGACCGGTGAGGTCCTCGCGAGCGAGCACGTCGCCGAGGGCACCCGGCTCACCGCGCGGGTCGGGGCCGAGCTGGCCGACGACCTGGCCGACTTCGCCGTCTGACCCGGCGCACACTGTTGCAATTGACTTGCAATAGAGTGCGCAGGTGACGTCCGGCCGCACCCTGCTCACCGACCGCCTGCGCCTGCGACCCCTCCGGGAGGCCGACCGCGACCTCTGGGTGCGCCTGCACACCGACCCCGCGCAGTATCCGTTCGCGCCGTGGGCGGTCGCTCCGGACGCGGGGGCGGCGGAGGGGAAGCTGGCCCTCGCGCTGGAGCACTGGCGGCGGCACGGCTTCGGGTACGGCGTCGCCGAGGACCGCGGCAGCGGCGAGGCGCTGGGTGTCGCCGGCGTCATCCACGGGCGGGAGCGGGCCCACCTCAACCTCTACTACCGGTTCGACCGGCCGCACCACGGCCGCGGGCTCGGCCCCGAGGTCGCCCGGGCGGTCGTCGCCGACACCGTCGAGCACGGCCCGGCGCTGCCCCTCACCGCGACCGCCCGCCCGGACCACCGCGCCTCGATCCGCACGGCCGAGCGGGCCGGGCTGACCGTCGTCGGGGCGGCCGAACCGGGCGCGGTCCTGCCCGGCGTGCCGCCGGAGGTCGTCGGCCGCGCCCGGGCCGCCGACCCGGCCCACGTCCCCGGGCCGGTGGTCCTCCTGGCCCCGCGGCCCCACGTGCACAGCGCCCCGTTCGACCCGCCGACGCGGGAGGCCGTCCTCGACCTGTGGTGCGCGACCAACGACAGCGGGGGAGCGGTGGGTTTCCTCCCGGGCGCGCCGCGGGACCGGGTCTCGCAGGCCCTGGCGGCGCACGAGGAGCAGATGGCGGCCGGGCGCGCCGTCGCCGTCCTGCTGCGCGACCCGGCCGGCACCGTCGTGGCTCTCGCGTGGTGGGTCGCCGGCCCGAACCCGCTTCTCGGACACCGGCGGACGGCCTACCGCGTGATGACCGACCCCGGCCGGCGTGGGCGCAACCTCGGCCGGCTGCTCATGGCCGCGATGCACCGCGTCGCCCGCGAGGACGGGGTCGAGGTCGCCGAGCTCGGCGTGCGCGGCGGGACCGGGGTCGACGCCTTCTACGCCGGGCTGGGCTACGAGGAGGTCGGCCGGCTGCCCGGCGGGATCCGGGTCGCCGACGGTGACGAGCGGGACGACATCTGGATGGCCCGCCGCCTCGACGGTCGGCCGCTGCTCAGCTGAGCCCGACGATCCGCCCGTCGTCGTCGACGTCGATGTGCTCGCTCGCCGGCACCCTGGGCAGGCCGGGCATCGTCATGATCTCGCCGGTCACCATGACGACGAACCCGGCGCCCGCCGCGAGGCGCACCTCACGGACCGAGACGGTGTGGCCCTCGGGCGCACCGCGCAGCCCGGGGTCGGTCGAGAACGAGCTCTGCGTCTTGGCCATGCACACCGGCAGGTGGCCGTAGCCCTCGGCCTCGATCGCCGCGAGCCGCTTGGCGGCCTTGGGCTCGAAGGTCACCTCGGCCGCGCCGTACACCTTGGTCGCGATGGCCCGGGCCTTCTCGGCGAGCGGGGCGTCGTCGGGGTAGACCAGCTGCATGTCGGCGGTCCCCGCCTCGATGACCTCGAGCACGCCGCGGGCCAGCGCCTGGGCGCCCTGGCCGCCGTCGGCGTAGTGCGTCGCCTCGTAGGCGTGGACGCCCTCGGCCTCGACGAGGCGGATGACCTCGGCGGCCTCGGCGTCGGTGTCCGACGGGAAGCGGTTGAGCGCCACGACGGCGGGCAGGCCGTAGACGTCCCGGACGTTGCGCAGGTGCCGGCGCAGGTTGGCCATCCCGGCGGTGACCGCCTCGACCGACTCGGCGCCGAGGTCGGGGACCGCGACCCCGCCGTGGTACTTCAGGGCCCGCACGGTGGCGACGACGACCACCGCGGACGGCCGCAGGCCCGTCGTGCGGCACTTGATGTCGACGAACTTCTCGGCGCCGAGGTCGGCGCCGAACCCGGCCTCGGTGACGACGTAGTCGGCGAGCCTGAGGGCCGTGCGCGTCGCCATCACCGAGTTGCAGCCGTGGGCGATGTTGGCGAAGGGGCCACCGTGGATCATCGCGGGCGTGTGCTCGAGGGTCTGGACGAGGTTGGGCGCCAGCGCGTCCCGCAGGATGACGGTCATCGCGCCGTGCACGTTGAGGTCGCGGGCACGCACCGGTTGCTTGCCCCGGGTGTAGCCGACGACGATGCTGCCGAGGCGCTCGCGGAGGTCGGTGATCGACGTGGCGAGGCAGAGGATGGCCATCACCTCGGACGCGACGACGATGTCGAAGCCGTCCTCGCGTGGCACCCCGTTGGCCACGCCGCCGAGCCCGACGACGATGTCGCGCAGGGCGCGGTCGTTGAGGTCGACGACGCGCTTCCAGGTGATCGTCCGCGGGTCGATGTCGAGCGCGTTGCCGTGGTGCACGTGGTTGTCGATGACCGCCGAGAGCAGGTTGTTGGCGGCGGCGATCGCGGCGAAGTCGCCGGTGAAGTTGAGGTTGATGTCGGTCATCGGGACGACCTGGGCGTACCCACCGCCGGCCGCCCCGCCCTTCATGCCGAACACCGGTCCCATCGACGGCTCGCGGAGGGCGACCATCGCCTTCTCGCCGAGCGAGGTGAGGGCGTCGGCCAGGCCGACCGACGTCGTCGTCTTCCCCTCGCCGGCCGGGGTCGGCGAGATGGCGGTGACGAGCACGAGCCTGCCCTCGGGCCGGTCGGCCAGGCCGTTGACGTAGCCGAGCGAGATCTTCGCCTTCGTGTGGCCGTACGGCACGAGGTGCTCGGGGTCGCGCGGATGTCACGATGGCGGGCGTGACCACGAGCGCGCAG
>JACXUW010000283.1 GCA_014763705.1 Micrococcales bacterium
CAACCTCGCCTGCCTCTGCCGCCGCCACCACCGGGTCAAGCAGCGCCACGGCTGGCGGGTGGACCTCCACCCCGACGGCTCGATGACCTGGACCGACCCCACCGGAGTCACCCGCACCACCGACCCCGTCGACCACCGACCGCTCACCCTGCCCGACACCGGGCACGACAGCCGACACCCACCACCCAGACCCAGCCTCGTCGACCCCGACGCACCCCACTCGACCCTCGAGTTCACCATCGAGCACACCCTCGGCGGACGCGACCCCCTGCCCAGCACCTGCCGTGTCGAGGTCCGCCGGCCACCGCACCCCGTCCACGTCACAGGACTCCATCCGGCACGAGCCCGCGTGCGACCCTCGGCGCCCATCCGGCCCCCGTTCTGAACGCCCCGGTCGTCGGACAGACTGGGTGCGTGGAGCCGACCCTGCGTCTGGAGATCTTCCCGGCCGACCTCGACGTGACCGTCGACTTCTACGAGCGCCTGGGGTTCGAGGTCGTCGGCCGCAGTGCGGGCCCGCCGCGGTACGCGAGCCTTCGCCTGGGCAGCATCAGGCTCGGCGCGGCCGAGTCCGACCCGGTGTCGCGAGAGCTGCGGGCGGTTCCCGCCGGGGCGGAGCTCGTCGTCGAGGTCGACGACGTCCGGGCCACGCGCGACACCATCGTGGGGGCGGGCATCGAGCTCGCCGACGACCTCACCCTCCGGCCGTGGGGGCTGACCGACCTCCGCCTCACCGACCCCGACGGCTACTACTGGCGCTTCACCGACCGACGGCACTGAGCGGCGCCGCCCACTCCTCGGCCGCGGACCTCAGTAGCGGCGCCAGCGGAGGGCGACCGCGTAGTCGACCGTCAGGCCCTCGTGCTCGGCGAGCACCGTCTCCGCGGGCCCGGGCGGCAGCTCGATGCGGACCACGGCCTCGAGGTCCTCTCGGCGGTCGAAGGTCCACGCGATGGTCAACGACTCGGTCGTGAAACCGTGCCGGTCCCAGAAGCGCTGCACCGCAACCGGATCGTATGCCGGATAGGCTCGGGAGAACCAGGAGCCGAAGGTCGACCGGGTCGCGTCGTTGTCGACGAGGCACGCGACACCCCCCGGACGCACGACCCTGGCGAGCTCGGCCAGTCCCGGCTCGCAGCCGGCACCGAAGAAGTACGCCCACCGCGCGTGGACGACGTCGACCGACCCCGGTGCCAACGGCAGCGCCTCGGCGCTGCCGGCCACGACCCGAGCCCGGGACCCACGCTCCCGCAACCGGTCCGCGGCCCGCCGCACGAGCGGCAGGTGGGGCTCCACCCCGACGACGCGCGCGCCACGCTCCGCGAACCGCGGCAGGTGGAACCCGCTGCCGCACCCCACGTCGACGAGCACGGCGTCCCGCAGCGGGTGCAGGGCACCGACGGCGGCGTCGATGACACCGGCGCGGTCCGAGGCGAGGTTCTCCAGCTCGTAGACCTCCGGGGTGTCCCAGATGTTCGGGCTGCGGATGACGCGCGGCGGCGCGGCGTCGCTCATCCCGACCGGCGCGACCCCGACGGTCGGCGCGACCCCGACGACCCCGACGACCCGGACGACCCGGACGACCCCGAGGACCCCGGCACCGGGCGGGCGGGCTCGTTCGAGCCGGCCTCCGGGACACCGCCGTCGCCGGACCCCGGCAGGGCCGTCGTGCCCCGGCGCCGCTTGACCTTCTCGCGTCGGCCACCGATCGTGCCCGCCTCGGCCGTCGCCGGGTGCACGAGGAGCGGGATGAACTTGCGGGCCCCGACCGAGCGGGCGTGCCGCACCGCCGCGAGGTGCGCCTCGCAGCGCACCTCGAGCTCGGCGTAGGCCGCCTCGCCCATCAGCGTCACCAGCTCGGCCCGGCTGCCGCGGTACACCGGCTCGCGGCCGACGTGGGCCTCCGGGTTGGAGGAGCAGTACCAGTCGAGGTCGTGCCCGCCGGGGCCCCAGCCGCGCCGGGTGTACTCGGCGATCGTCACCTCGAGGTAGGAGGTCTCGTCCGGCTGCTCGACCGTGCGGTACGAGCGCCGGATCGGCAGCTGCCAGCAGACGTCGGGCTTCACCTCGTGGGGAGGCTGCCCGGTGAGCACGGCGTGCTGGTGCAGCGCGCACCCGGCGCCCGCCGGGAACCCCGGCCGGTTGAGGAAGATGCACGCGCCGTCGACGACCTTGGTCTTGCGGTCGCCGTCCTCGTCGACCTCGGTCCAGGCCGAGCGCCGCGACGGGTCCTTGTCGCCGCGCTTCCCGTGTCCGGGATGGTGCTGCCACTCGTCCTCGCCGAGCTCGGCGACGACCCGGCGGACCCGCTCGAGGTCGTCGTCGTCGGTGAAGTGCGCGCCGAGCGAGCAGCAGCCGTCGTCGGGGCGGTCGGCGTAGATGCCCCGACACCCGGCCCCGTAGATGCACGTCCAGCTCGAGGTGAGCCACGTGAGGTCGACGCGGAAGCGCTGGCCCGGGTCGGCCGGGTCGACGAACTCGGCCCAGGTGCGGGGGATGTCGAGGGACGCTTCGGGCACCCGCCCACCCTATGCACGCCCGCGGCCGCGGTGGGGCCGCCCCACGCCGCAGCGACTACGTTTGCCCCATGCGCCTCGGGGTCGTCGACGTCGGATCGAACACCGTCCACCTCCTCGTCGTCGACGCCCACCCGGGCGCCCAGCCGCTGCCCGCGAGCAAGCACAAGATCGACCTGCGTCTCGCCGAGCACGTGACGGACGACGGCCGCATCGCCGACGAGGGCCGCGACCGCCTCACCGAGTTCGTCGCCGAGTGCCTCACCGTCGCCGAGGACCAGGGGGTCGAGGACCTGCGCGGCTTCGTCACCAGCGCCATCCGCGAGGCCCCCAACGGCACCGCCGTGCTCGACCACGTCGCCGAGCGCACCGGCGTCCGGCTCGACGTCCTCACCGGGGAGGAGGAGGCCCGGCTCACCTTCCTCGCGGTGCGCCGCTGGTTCGGGTGGTCGGCCGGCACCCTGCTCGTCGCGGACATCGGCGGCGGCAGCCTCGAGCTCGCGATGGGGATGGACGAGGAGCCCGACGTCGCGATCTCGATGCCCCTCGGCGCCGGCCGGGTGACCCGAGACCTGCTCCGCGGTGACCCGCCGTCGGCCGACGAGGTGCGCGAGGCCAGGCGCCGCGTCCGGGCCACCATCGCCGCCGAGCTGCGGCCGCTCGCCAAGGCCGGTCCCCCGGACCTCGCCGTCGGCACGAGCAAGACGATGCGGTCCCTCGCCCGCGTGTGCGGGGCGGCCCCGAGCTCGGAGGGGATGTACGAGCGGCGCGTCCTCCCCCGCGACCGGCTGCGCGAGACGCTGCAGGAGATCGCCGGGATGACCGCCGGCGAGCGCGCCGGGCTCCCGGGCGTCTCGGCGCCCCGCGCCCGCCAGCTGCTCGCCGGCGCCGTCGTCGCCGACGCGACCATGGACCTCCTCGGCCTCGACGAGCTCGAGATCTGCCCCTGGGCCCTGCGCGAGGGCATCCTGCTGCGGCACCTCGACCGGATGGGGTGAGCGTGCCGGCCCGTCGGCCCCGGACCCCCGCCGCGCGGGTGGCGCTCTCGACGGCCTCGGTCTACCCGGAGGGCTGCGCCTCCGCCTTCGCGACCGCCGCCCGGCTCGGCTACGACGGCGTCGAGGTGATGGTCTGGACCGACCCGCTGACCCGGGAGGCCGGGGCGCTGCGCCGGCTCGCCGAGCACCACGGCGTGGCGGTCGTCTCGGTGCACGCGCCGACCCTCCTCGTGAAGCAGCGGGTGTGGGGCACCGACCCGTGGGAGAAGGTCGACCGCTCGGTCGAGCTCGCCCTCGAGCTGGGCGCCGACACGGTCGTCCTGCACCCGCCGTTCCGGTGGCAGCGCGACTACGCCCGCGGTTTCGCCGACGGCGTCGCGGTCCGCGAGCACGACACCGGCATCCGGCTCGCCGTCGAGAACATGTACCCGTGGCGGGCGGGCCCGCGCACCCGTGAGATGGAGGCCTACCTCCCGCACTGGGACCCCGTGCCGCAGCCGTACGACCACGTCACGCTCGACCTGTCGCACACCGCGACCGCCGGCTCGGACGCCCTCGGGATGACGCGCTCGCTCGGGCCACGGCTCTCCCACCTGCACCTCGCCGACGGCTCGGGGTCGCCGCGCGACGAGCACCTCGTGCCCGGCCGCGGCAGCCAACCGTGCGGGGAGGTGCTCGAGGAGCTGGCCACCGGCGGCTTCGCCGGGCACGTCGTCGTCGAGGTGTCGACGCGGCGCGCGGACGAGGCGCAGCGCGAGCTCGACCTCGCCGAGTCGCTCGCCTTCGCGCGGCTGCACCTGGCCCCGGTGCCCTGAACCGGCGGGACCGGCGTTCAGGCGGTCGTGCCCACCGACGCCACGGTCAGCTGAGGTGAGTCGCCGGTGTCCCCGCGGCAGGCCCTCGTCGGGTACCGGACGAACGCCGCCTCGGTCGAACCCGGCGGGTAGACGCGCAGCCCGTCGGCCGCGGTCGGGTCGCAGGACGTCTCGGGGTAGCTGCCCGCGTCGGCGACCCGCACGAGCGCCGTCGTCGTCCGCCCCGGCTCGAGCGTGACCGTCTGCGCGGCGCCGGTGCGTCGGGCCGACGCCCCGAGCTGCGTCCCGTCGCCGCCGCCCACGAACGAGACGCCGGGGAAACCGTCGAGCACGCAGGCGACGTCGGCGGTGTCGCGGAAGGTGAGGAGCAGCGC
>JACXUW010000284.1 GCA_014763705.1 Micrococcales bacterium
CGCTCGCTCACCCCGACCCCGCGACCGTCGTCCTCGCCGCCGCGATGGCCACGGTCACCGCCCTCGGCGTGCTGCGCGGCGACCTCTCGCTCGGCGCGGTCTCGACCGACATCGGGCCCGCGGGTGCGACGGTCGTGCACCGGGTGTGGACCTCCCTGCCCGGCTGTCGGTGCTCGTCGGTGAGAATGGCCGGGTGAGCGAGCGCGAGCGGGACATCCCGGGGTCCTCGATCGCGCGGGCGGCGCGGTTGGCGGGCCTGCCCCTCGGGCACGCCGGGCGGGCGGCCCTCGGGGTCGGCAAGCGCGTGGGCGGTCGTCCCGCGGAGGCCGTGGCGGCCGAGATCCAGGCGCGCACGGCCGAGCAGCTGTTCTCCGTCCTCGGCCAGCTCAAGGGCGGCGCGATGAAGTTCGGGCAGGCCCTGTCGGTCATGGAGGCCGCGATGCCCGAGGAGGTCGTCGGCCCGTACCGCGCGACCCTGACCCGGCTCCAGGAGTCCGGGCCGCCGATGGGCGCCGACCGCGTCCACGCCATCCTCGCCGAGGAGCTCGGGCCACGGTGGGCCAGCACCAAGCTCGTCGAGTTCGACGACACCCCGGCCGCGTCGGCCTCGATCGGCCAGGTGCACCGCGGCGTCTGGCGCGACGGCCGCGAGGTCGCCGTGAAGATCCAGTACCCGGGCGCCGGGAAGGCCCTGCTCTCCGACCTCAACCAGATCGCACGGGTGGCCCGGATGGCCGGGTCGATGGTGCCCGGCATCGACGTCAAGCCGATCATGGACGAGCTGCGGGCCCGGATGTCCGAGGAGCTCGACTACTCCCTCGAGGCCCGCCACCAGCGCCACTTCGCGCGCGCCTTCCGCGACGACGACGACGTCCTCGTCCCCGACGTCCTCGTCGAGTCGCCGCAGGTCCTCGTCACCGAGTGGGTCGAGGGGACGCCGCTGGCCCGGGTCATCGCCGACGGCACCCAGGAGCAGCGTGACGAGGCCGCCTCGCTCTACCTCGAGTTCCAGCTGCGCGCCCCCACGCGCGCCCGGCTCCTCCACGCCGACCCCCACCCCGGCAACTTCCGGATCACCCCCGACGGCCGGCTCGGGGTCCTC
Source organism: Micrococcales bacterium (assembly GCA_014763705.1). GTDB lineage: Bacteria > Actinomycetota > Actinomycetes > Actinomycetales > Dermatophilaceae > Phycicoccus. Next base: position 1,103 of record JACXUW010000284.1, read on the forward strand.
GACTTCGGCGCCGTCAACCGGCTCCCGGACGGCCTGCCCCCGGAGATGGGTCGCATCCTCACCGCCGCCCTGGCCGGCGACGGTGACGAGCTGGTCCGGGTGCTGCGCCGGGCCGGGTTCATCCGGCCGGGCATCGAGATCGACCCGCAGGGGCTCGTCGAGTACCTCGAGCCGCTCGTCGAGCCGATCCTCCACGAGGAGTTCACCCCCAACCGGGCCTGGCTGCGGGGGGCCGCCGCACAGATCCAGGACCCCCGCCGGCCGCAGTTCCTCGTCGGCCTCAAGCTCAACCTGCCGCCCGAGTACCTGCTCATCCACCGGGTCTGGCTCGGCGGCATCGGGGTGCTCAGCCAGGTGGGTGGCACGGTGCCGCTGCGCGAGATGATCTGCGCCTACCTGCCGGGAGTCGACGAGTCGCGGCTGCCGCCGGACCCGAGCCGCGGCTGAGCGGCGCTCACCACCAGGCGGAGTCGAGCTTCCCCTCGATGCTGCGCAGGTGCCGCCGGCTGCACGCGTCGCAGGTCCAGACCTCGCGTCCGCTCTCGGTGCCCCGGCTCCAGGTGAGCCGGGCCAGGGCCGCGGCATCGGCATCCGGCGGGGTGGCACCGCAGGTCGCGCAGACGGGGGCGGCGGGCTCCCCCGGCACCTCGGGCACGCTCAGGCCTGCGCCTTCGCGGCCGCCTTGGCCGCCTTCTTGAAGTCGCGGACCTTCTGGAGCGAGTCCGGGTCGACGACGTCGGCGACCGACCGGAAGGAGCCCGGCTCCGCGTAGGCGCCACAGGCCTCCTCCCAGCCCTCCGGGCGCACGCCGAGCTGCTTGCCGAGGAGAGCGGCGAAGATCCGCGCCTTCTGGTCGCCGAACCCGGGCAGTGCCCTGACCCGGGCCACGAGCTCGCGGCCGGTCGCCGCGGTCGACCACAGGGTGGCGGCGTCGCCGCCGTACTCGTCCCGGACGACGGCGGCCAGGGCCTGGATGCGGCCGGCCATCGAGCGCCCGTACCGGTGCACGGCCGGCGGCGTGGCGCACAGGTCGGCGAAGGCCTCCGGGTCGGCGGCCGCGACCGCCGCCGGGTCGAGGGTGCCGAAGCGCTCGAGCACCTTCGCGGGCCCGGCGAACGCGCGCTCCATCGGGAACTGCTGGTCGAGGAGCATCCCGACGAGGAGCGCGAACGGGTCCTCCGAGAGGACCTGGTCGGCGGCGGGGTCCTGGGCGATCGTCAGCGCGGCCATGGGGCCAGCGTAGCCAGCAGGCTCGCCGCCACCGCCCGCCAGAAGTCGCGCTCGCGCAGCGGTGGCACGGGCAGGCCGCCGCCCGGAACGGGCACCGCCCCCGACGCGGCGTCGGGGGCGGTGCGTGGTGCGGCGTCCACGCCGGTCCTCATCGGACGATGGCGTGGACGACCGCCTGCATCTGCTCGCGGTTGGCCGCCTCGCGCTCCATGCGCTGCGTCTCGTGGACGTTGCGCTGGTGCACGATGCGACGGATCCGCTGCATCCGGCGGTGGTACATGACGTTCTCCTGTCGAAAGTGCTTGTCTCGGTTGATGGTCGAGGCAGCCATCACGCGGCGACCTCGGTCTTGCGGGGGCGGCCCCGCGGACGCTTCCGGGCCACGGTGACGCCCTGGACGAAGTACTCCCCGCCCCAGACACCCCACGGCTCGCGTCGGGAGAGGGCGCCCGCCAGGCACGTCTCCCGGACCGGGCAGGTCCGGCAGAGGGCCTTGGCGAACTCGACTCCCTCGGGGGTGTCGGCGAACCACAGCTCGGCGTCGTTCTCGCGGCAGGGGATTCCCTCGCCGTCGATGACGGCCGCCTCGTGCTGGTCGAGGAGATCGGTCAGCTGCATCGGGGTGTCACCTCCTTGCTCGGCGCGCCGGGTGGGGCGCTGGTCGGATCCGTCGCGCCGGGTGAGGCGCTGGGTACTGGGTGGGCGGTCGCGGTCGGTGCGCTCGCTCTGTGCGGTCATCGCTGGTGGTCCTCGCGTGTGCTGGTGGTCTGAAGAGCCCGGGTGCCCGGGTGGGGATACGAGAAGGGCCGCGGATCCCTGGGGGGATCCGCGGCCTCGAGGTGGCGACTACCTGTGGGTCAGACAGGTGGTCCCTCGAGGCGGGGGTACACGGATCCCGTGGTCGGGTCGGTGATGCCGAAGCCGGCGGCGGCATCGATGCGCTGACGCGTCACGAGGCCGGCGGCGGACACACCACTCCCCTGGACCCGACCGAGCTCGACCGCGTGGGCGGTGTTGGAGCCGTACCAGACGGCATCGGTGGTCGGGCAGGCAGCGGCCATCGCCGTCGCGCCGTTCGACATCGTCTTCTCCATTGCTCCAACCCTCCTTCGCGTCCTGGTCGTGGTCCGTGCCCGGGCGGGCACGCGAGGTGTCCGCGACAACTGTAGGGGGGCCGCTGGAGCGGCGGCAACGCATTTAGGCAGGTGTTTCGCGAGATTCTGGCGAACCGGCTCGAAAGCCGTTGTGGCTCAACGGTTCGTGGCCGCAGAAAAATTCTTGACGATCTCGAGGACGGCCTCGCCGAAGCGCTCGAGCTTGGCCGGCCCGACCCCCGCGATCCGCGCGAGGTCGCTGCGCTCGGCCGGCTCGCGCTCGGCGATGGCGGTGAGCGTGGCGTCGGTGAACACGACGTAGGCCGGCACGTCGAGCTCGCGCGCCGTCTCGAGCCGCCACCCGCGCAGCTCCTCGAAGAGCTGCTCGTCCATCGTCGGGGGGCAGGCGGTGCAGCGGCCGATGGTGCGCTCCTTCGCCGTCGCGAGCCCCCCGCCGCAGACGCGGCAGACCGAGGGCAGCGCCGCGCGCTCCTTGGCCGTCGCCTTCCTCCGTCGTGGTTGGCTGCGAGCGGCGGCGCCCAGCACGGACTCGGTGCCGTCGAGGAAGCGCGAGGGACGGCGGGTGCCCTTGGCCCCGGGCGTGCGCGCGCGCGAGTAGGAGAGGACGAGCCGCTGACGGGCCCGGGTCACCCCGACGTAGAGCAGGCGCCGCTCCTCCTCGATCTCGTCCGGCGTCTCGGCCATCGTGATCGGCAGCAAGCCGTCGGAGCACCCCACGAGGAAGACGGTGTCCCACTCCAGGCCCTTGGCCGCGTGCAGCGAGGCGAGCGTGACGCCCTGCACGGTGGGCGCGTGCTGGGCGGCCGCCCGCTCGTCGAGCTCGCGGACGAAGACGGGCAGGCGGGCCTCCGGGTCGGCGGCGGCGAGGTCGTCGGCGAGGGCCGCGAGGGCGGCGAGCGACTCCCACCGCTCGCGGGCCGCGCCGCCGGTGGTCGGGGCCTCGCGGGTCCAGCCGGCGCCGAGGAGCACGTCACGCACGAGGTCGGGGAGCGGGACCTCGCCGTCGTCGCTGCGCGCCGCACCGCGCATCAGCACGAGGGCGTCGCGGACCTCCTTGCGGGAGAAGAACCGCTCGCCGCCGCGCACGAGGTAGGGGATGCCCCGCTCGGCGAGCGCCGACTCGAACAGCTCGCTCTGGCCGTTGGTGCGGAAGAGGACCGCGACCTCGGCAGCGGGGTGCCCGGCGTCGACGAGCGCCCGCACCCGCTCGGCGACCTGCTCGGCCTCGGCGGGGTCGTCGTCGGCCTGGCCAACC
>JACXUW010000285.1 GCA_014763705.1 Micrococcales bacterium
CCGCCTTCTTCGCGGGCGCAGCCTTCTTCGCGGGCGCAGCCTTCTTCGCGGGCGCAGCCTTCTTCGCGGGCGCTGCCTTCTTCGCGGGCGCTGCCTTCTTCGCGGGCGCTGCCTTCGTGGCTGCCTTCTTGGCCGGCGCCGCCTTCTTCGCAGGCGCTGCCTTCTTCGCGGGCGCCGCCTTCTTCGCGGGCGCCGCCTTCGAGGCAGGGGATGCCTTCTTCGTCGTCGCGGCGGCCTTCGTCGCCCCGGACGAGCCGTTGCGCCCGACGGCCTTGCGCGCGGACGAGGCCGCCTTGGCGGTCGTCTTCTTCGCGGCCGACAGGGCCCGCTTCACCACCATGGGACATCCCTTTCAGGGGGCTGGGCGGGCCCTCGCGGCCCGCCCGGTGCGCCGAGGATACGGGCACAGGCAGGGGGTCTCAACGCCGCAACGCCCGGATGACCTGTGCGTTCCATGACAACGACGCAGGGCCCGGGAGGTTCCCGGGCCCTGCGTCGTCGCGCTCGGGTCAGGCCTGCGGCTCGTGCTGCGGCTGCGCCACCTGCTCCGTGTCGGCCTCCTCGTCCGCCTCCTCGACGTTCTTGAGGTCGGCCAGCTGGCCCTGGATGTACTCGTGCAGCCGGGCGCGGTAGTCGCGCTCGAAGCTGCGCAGGGACTCGATCTTGCGCTCGAGGAGGTTCCGCTCGCGACCGAGCTCCTCGAGGATCGAGGCCTTCTTCTGCTGCGCCTCGGCGACCATGCCGGTCGAGCGCTCGCGCGCCTCGGTGAGCATCTCGTCCCGCTGGGTCGTCGCGGTGCTGATCATCTCGTCACGCTGGGCGGTCGCGGTGGAGACGAGCTCGTCGTGCTGCGCCTGACCGGTCGAGACCAGCTCGTCGTGGCGGGCCTGGCCCGTGGTCACGAGCTCCTCGTGCTTGCGCTGGGCGGTGCCGACCAGCTCGTCGTGCTTGCGCTGGCCCTCGGAGATCAGCTCGTCGCGCTTGGACTCACCGGCGGCGACGTGCTCGTCGTGCAGGCGCTGGGCGAGGGCGATGACCCCGGCCGCGCTCGCGCCGCCACCGGCGCCGGCGAGGGCGGCAGCCCCCATCCCGTTGTCGCCGGCGGGCTGGGCGGACGCCCGCTGCTCGGCCTCCTGCGCCCGGCGCTCGGCCTCCTGGGCTCGCTGCTCGGCGGCCTGCACGCGCTCGTCGGCGTCGTGACGGGCCTCCTCGAGGCGGGTCTCGAGGATCGAGACCCGCTCGTCGACGGCCGCACCCTGCTGCTCCTGGGCCGCGGCGTGCTCGTCGCGGGCGGAGGTGAGGGCGCTCGCGTGCTCGTCGCGCTCGGCGGTGACCTGGGCCAGCTGGCCCTCGAGCTCGCGGACGCGCTCCTCGAGGGTCGAGGCGTGGCGCTCGACCTGCGCGGCGTGGTTCTGGAACTCGCCGGCGCGGCGCTCGGCGTCCGCGACGCGGGCGTCGACGTCGCCGCTCGCGCCGCGCAGCGCAGCGATCTCGGTGTCGCGCTGGGCGATCAGCTGCTCGAGCTCGGAGGTGTGCTGCTGCAGCTGGGTCAGCTGACCCTGCAGCTCGGCGGCACGCGCCTCGCCGTCGCCGCTGCGGTTCTCGTACTCGCCGAGGCGGGCGGCGAGGTCGCTGCGGGCTCCCTCGAGCTCGGAGACCCGGGCGGCCAGGGTCGCGTTCTTGGAGCGCAGCTCCTCGAGGTCGCGCCCGGCGTCGGTGTCCGGCCGGGCGAGGGCGGCCGTCGGGGCCATCCCCTTGCTCTCGCGGCAGGAGGAGAGCTCGCCGCGCAGGTCGTCGCTCTCCTTCGACATCCGGCGCATCTCGGCGACGATGTCGTCGAGGAAGTCGTCGACCTCGCGCTCGTCGTACCCACGACGGAACTGGGTCTGGGTGAACGTCTTGTTGAGGACGTCCTCGGGCGAGAGAGCCATGTGCAACTCCTGGTGGCCGGTATCGGGTCACGGGACCGGACACCGGGGGACGCGACGACGCGGACCCTGGTGTCCGTCGCCCAGCCTACGGGATGGCGGGGCGCACGTGACAGATGTGATTTGACGGGACGTGTCCTGCGGCCGCGCGCGGCCTCAGCCGGCGAGGGCCGAGAGCACCGAGTAGAGGACGAACACGACGACGAACAGGACCATGAACGACAGGTCGACCGAGACCGCGCCGAGGCGCAGCGGCGGGATCACCTTGCGCAGGGCCCGCAGCGGCGGCTCGGTGAGGGTGTAGACCGGCTCGGCGACGAGCAGGACGGGCCCCCGGGGTCGCCACTCGCGGGCGAGGATGCGGATCCAGTCGAAGACCACCCGGCCGACGAGCACGACGAGGTACAGGAAGACCACGAAGGCGAGGACGGCGAAGGCGGCACCCATGCCGGAAGTGTGACCGATGGACCTGTGGTCGCGGCGGCCGGGTCCGTCAGCTCTGGTTGAAGACGCCTCGGCCCGGGGCGACCGGACCCTCCTCGGCGTTGACCTCGACGGCCTCCGGCGAGAGGAGGAACACCTTCGAGGTGACCCGCTCGATGGAGCCGTGCAGGCCGAAGACGAGGCCGGCGGCGAAGTCGACGAGGCGCTTGGCGTCGGAGTCGCTCATGTCCGTGAGGTTCATGATGACCGGCACGCCGTCGCGGAAGTTCTCCCCGATGGTCTTGGCCTCGTTGTACGTGCGCGGGTGGATCGTCGTGATCCGCGAGACGCTGCCCGCGTCGTGGGTGCGGACGACCTCGGCGACCGGGCGCCGCGTGGGCAGCGGCGTCACCTCGGCACCGCGGTGCTCGGTGCGCTCGTCGACCTCGGGCTCGTCGTAGCCGTCGTAGTACTCGTCGTCGTAGTGGCCCTGGTCCTCGGCGAGGCCCAGGTAGACCATCGTCTTGCGCAGCGCGCCAGCCATCACGTGCTCCTCGGTCGTCGGTCCTGCGGGTCAGGGCCGTGCGTCGTGACCGAAGTTACCGGTGTGACTCACGAGAACCGAGGATTGCCGAGCCGACACGCAGGTGTGTCGCCCCTTCGGCCACCGCGTCCTCGAGGTCGGCGCTCATCCCGGCCGAGAGCCAGGTGGCGTCCCGGTGGTCGGCCCGGACCCGCTCGGCCAGGCTCCGCAGCCGGGCGAACGCCGGGCGGGGGGGCTCCCCGAGGGGTGCCACGGCCATGAGGCCGCGCAGCCGCAGGTGCGGCAGGTCGGCGGCGAGGTCGGCGAGGGCGGGCACCTCCTCCGGCGCCGCTCCCCCGCGACCGCCGGCCGTGTCGAGCCCGACCTGGACGAGGACGTCGAGGACGCGCCCCTCCCGCTCGGCCGCCCGGTCGAGCGCGCGGGCCAGCTTCGCGCGGTCCAGGGAGTGCACGACGTCGGCGTAGCCCGCGACCGACCCGGCCTTGTTGGTCTGGAGCTGGCCGATGAAGTGCACGGTGAGCCGGTCGCGGTGCGCGAGCTCGGCGACCTTGGCCGCGGCCTCCTGGTCGCGGTTCTCGCCGATGTCGGTGACGCCGAGCTCGGCGAGCAGGTCGACGTCGCTCGCCGGGAAGAACTTGGTCACCGCCACGAGGGTCACCCCGTCGGTGCGTCCGGCCGCCTCGAGGGCGGCGGCCACCCGCTGCCGGACGGTGGCGAGCCGGGCCTCGAGCTCGGCGCGGCGGTCGCTCACGACGCCCTCGCGACGACACCGGCGAAGCGGCCGGTGGTCCCCGAGCCGCGGTAGGAGTAGAGGTCCTCGCGCTCGCGGGTGCAGCCGGGCACCCACGTGATGGCGACGTCGAGGGCGCGCAGCTGGGCCACCACCCCGGCGGCGACGTCGATGGCCGGCGTGCCGGTCCACGAGACGGTGGCGCTGACCGGCTCGACGTCGGCCGCGAGGTCGCGCATCGCCGCCGGCACCTCGTAGCAACGGCCACACACCGACGGGCCGACGACGGCGTCGAGCTCCCGCGCGCCGAGGTCGCGCATCGCCGCGACGGCGTTCGGGACGACACCGGCGAGCAGTCCCGGCCGCCCGGCGTGAACGGCGGCGACGACGCCGGTGGGGTCGGCGAGGAGGACCGGCACGCAGTCGGCGACGAGGACCGCGAGGGCCAGGTCGGCCGAGGTGGTGACGAGGGCGTCACACCGCGGGGCCACGTCCGGCACGCCGTCGACCACGGCCACCTCCGCGCCGTGACACTGCTCCATGTAGACGAGCGGACGGTCCACCGCAGCCGCCAGGCGCCGCCGGTTCTCCCGGACGTCGGCCTCGTCGTCCTCGACGTGCAACCCGAGGTTGAGCCCGGCCCAGGGTCCGCGGCTCACGCCACCCGTCCGCCCGGTCAGGACGCGGCGCGCCCCGGTGCTGGTCTCGTCCCAGATGAACACGGCACCCACGGTAGACGCGGACGGAGGCGGACCGGAGTGCCGGCCCGCCCCCGTCGAGGCGTCGTGCGCCCCGCCTCCCACTACTTGAGGAAGTCCGGGACGTCGAGGTCGTCGTTCTCGTCGAAGGTGACGGTGCGCGGCGGCTGCTGCCGGACCGGCTCGGCCGGGGTCGACTCACGCTCGGTGTGCACCGGGGCGTCGTCGTCCGCGGGCTCCGGGCGCGGGACGGGGGCGGCCGTGTACCCGCCGTTCGCCTCCGGCGCCGGGCTGGGCGGGACCACGGCCGGGGCCGGCGCCGGCGCCG
>JACXUW010000286.1 GCA_014763705.1 Micrococcales bacterium
CGTGCTCGTCCTCGGCAGCATGGCCTTCGGCTGGCTGCGCTCGGCGCTGCCCGACGACTGGAAGAACGACCGGCTCGTCATCGCCGAGGACAGCGGCGCGCGCTACGTCTCGGTCAAGGGGGTGCTGCACCCCGTCGTCAACACGGTCAGCGCCCGCCTGCTCATCCCCAGCGACCGGTTCAAGGTCCTCGCCGTCCCGGACGAGGAGCTCGCCGACCTGCGCCGCGGGCCGACCCTCGGCATCCTCGGGGCCCCCGACTCCCTCGCGCCCGCCGACCGGCTCGTCGACACCGGCTGGGTGTCGTGCCTCGGTGCGGGACAGCAGGTCTCGACGGCCATCGGGCCCTCGCGCCGGGCCGACGCCGCCGACGGCGCCGCGCTCGTCGTGCGGTCCGGCACCCGCGCCTTCGTCGTCGGTCACGGGATGCGCTACCCGGTCGCCGCCAAGGACCTCTCGGCCGTCGAGCCGCAGCGCACCGCGCCCACCGACTGGCCGGACGCCCTGCCCACGCCGCTCGAGACGACGCCGTGCGCGACGCTGACCACGGCGCCCGGCACCCCACCCGCGGTCTCGCTCGCGACCGTCACCGCCGACCCCCCGGAGGCCGAGCGCGGTCGTACCACCGTCGACACCGGCTACGGCGCCCTCGTCCGGGCGGTGTCCGGGCAGGTCCTCGGCAAGGGGCCGGTCCTGGCCGTCGACCAGACCGCCACCGCCTACTCCGTCGTCGGAGCCGACTCCGAGGTGCTCGCCCGGCTGGGCTACGCCGACGACGACGTCGTCCCGGTCCCCGTGGCCTGGACCGAGCTCTTCCGCTCGGGGCCGGCCCTCGGCACCGACGCCGCGCGGACCGTGGTCTCGGGCACCTCGTGAGGTCCGCCCGGCTGGCGGCCCTGGTCGCCGTCCCGGCGCTCGCGGGATCGCCCGCGGCCGGCGTCGCGACCCCCGCCGCCGCGGTCCCGGCCGCCGCCCTGCCCGCGGCCGGCGAACCGTGCGAGGAGGGGCGCACCCAGTACGTCACCGACACCCCGGCCGGCCTGATCCGGCTGGGCGCCCGGAAGGCGTGGACCCTCGCCACCGGGCGGGGCGTCACCGTCGGCGTCGTCGACAGCGGCGTCGCGCGCAACGCGCACTTCCCGGCGGGCAGCGTCCTCGACGGCACGAGCGTCGTCGGCGGCTCGGAGCGCACCGACGGTCGGCTGCACGGCACGGCCGTCGCGGGCATCATCGCCGCACGCAGCCTCGGCACGACCTCCGGGGTCGAGGGCCTCGCCCCTGACGCCCGCATCCTCCCGGTCAAGGTCGTCCCCGACGAGCAGCAGGCCCAGGACGGCCCGGACACCGACGCCGGGACGCTCGCCGAGGGCATCACCTACGCGGTCGACCACGGCGCGCGCGTGGTCAACGTCTCGCTGAGCACCGGCACCGACGACGCCCGGCTGCGTGCCGCCGTCGCCCACGCCCGCGCCCGGAAGGTGCTCGTCGTCGCCTCGGCCGGCAACACCACCCAGGACGCCCCGGTCCGCGCACCGCGCTACCCGGCCGCCTACCCCGGCGTCCTCGGGGTCGCCGCCACCGACGCCTCCGACCGCGCCACCGCGACGTCGGTGCGCGGGACGCACGTCGACGTCGCGGCTCCCGGGGTCCAGGTCCTCACGACGTACGGCGCGTGGGGCGACTGCTACCTCGACTCGGACGCCGGCTCGACGAGCTACGCCACGGCCTACGTCAGCGCCGCCGCCGCACTGCTCGCCCAGCGCTTCCCCGCCGAGGGCCCGGACCTGTGGGCGCACCGGCTCGAGGTGACGGCGGCCCGCGACCGGCGCGACGCCCGCGACGACGCCGTCGGGTGGGGTGTGGTCCAGCCGGTCGAGGCGCTCACCGCGGTCCTCGACGCCGGGATGGCCGGGCCGCCGCTGCCCGGCTCCACCCCGCAGCCGCGTGCCACGGTCGCGACCACCCGGCTCGCCGTCGCCGACGTCCCCGACCCTGCAGCGGCCGACCGCCGGCAGGTGCTCTGGGTCGCGGTGGCGGCCGGGACCGCGCTCCTCGGGCTCGCGCTGGTGCGCCTCGCCCGCCGCCGCGGCACCGCCTGAACCCGGATGAGGCCGCGGGCCGCGGTCTGTGAGAATGTCCGCCATGACCGAGCACGCCTCCCCCGCCGCCTCCGCCATCCCGGACCGGCCGTCCCTCGACGGCCTGGAGGAGAAGTGGGGCGCGGTATGGGAGGAGCAGGGCACCTACGCGTTCGACCGTGAGGCCGCCCTCGCCGGCGACCGCTCGCAGGTGTTCTCCATCGACACCCCGCCGCCGACCGCCAGCGGTTCGCTGCACATGGGGCACGTGTTCAGCTACACGCACACCGACTGCATGGCCCGCTACAAGCGGATGGCCGGCTTCAACGTCTTCTACCCGATCGGCTGGGACGACAACGGCCTCCCGACCGAGAAGCGCGTCCAGAACTACTACGGCGTGCGCGGCGACGCCTCGCTGCACCACGACCCCGACTTCGAGCCGCCGTTCCGCGGCGACGCGAAGAGCACGAAGGCGGCCGACGAGCTGCCCATCTCGCGGCAGAACTTCATCGAGCTCTGCGACGAGCTGACGGTCAAGGACGAGGAGGCCTTCGAGTCGCTGTTCCGCCGGATCGGGCACAGCTACGACTGGTCGATCGGCTACCGCACGATCGACGACCACTCGCGGGCCACGTCGCAGCAGGCGTTCCTGCGCAACGTGCGCCGCGGCGAGGCCTACCAGGCCGAGGCGCCGGGCCTCTGGGACGTCACCTTCCAGACCGCGGTGGCCCAGGCCGAGCTCGAGGCCCGCGACTACCCGGGCGCCTACCACCGGGTCGCCTTCCACGGCGCCGACGGCCCGGTGCACATCGAGACGACCCGCCCCGAGCTCATCCCGAGCTGCGTCGCGCTCATCGCCCACCCCGACGACGAGCGCTACCAGCCGCTCTTCGGGTCCACCGTCCGCACACCGCTGTTCGACGTCGAGGTGCCGGTCGTGGCCCACCCCGCCGCCGAGATGGACAAGGGCGCCGGCATCGCCATGTGCTGCACCTTCGGTGACCTCACCGACGTCCTCTGGTGGCGCGAGCTGCAGCTGCCGACCCGCTCGCTCATCACCCGCAGCGGCCGGCTCCAGAGCGAGACGCCCGAGTGGCTGGTCGGCTCCCCCGGCGAGGCGCTCTACGCCGAGCAGGTCGCGGGGAGGACGGCGTACTCGGCGCGCGAGGCCATCGTGGGCGCGCTGCGCGACTCCGGTGACCTCGAGGGCGAGCCGACCCCGACCCAGCGCAAGGCCAACTTCTACGAGCGCGGCGAGAAGCCCCTCGAGATCGTCACGACCCGCCAGTGGTACATCCGCAACGGCGGGCGCGAGGCCGACCTCAACGCCGCGCTCGTCGCCCGGGGTGAGGAGATCGACTTCCACCCCTCGTTCATGCGCAGCCGGTACGCGAACTGGGTGCAGGGCCTCAACGGCGACTGGCTCGTCTCGCGGCAGCGGTTCTTCGGCGTGCCGATCCCGGTCTGGTACCCGGTGGACGCCGACGGCGAGCCGGACCACGACCACCCGATCCTGCCCGACGAGTCCGAGCTGCCCGTCGACCCCGCCGCCAACCCGCCCGCGGGGTACACCGAGGACCAGCGCGGCGTTCCGGGCGGCTTCGTCGGCGACCCCGACATCCTCGACACCTGGGCGACCTCGTCGCTCAGCCCGCAGATCGCGGGGGGCTGGCGCGGACGCGACGGCGTCGACCCGGACCCGTTGTTCGAGAAGGTGTTCCCGATGGACGTGCGCCCGCAGGGCCACGACATCATCCGCACCTGGCTGTTCGCCACCGTCGTGCGGGCGCACTGGGAGCACGGCACCGTCCCGTGGACCGACGCCGCCATCTCCGGCTGGATCCTCGACCCCGACCGCAAGAAGATGAGCAAGTCGCGCGGCAACGTCGTGACGCCGGAGGACCTGCTCAAGGAGCACTCCGCCGACGCCGTGCGCTACTGGGCGGCGAGCGGCCGGCTCGGCACCGACGCCGCCTACGACGTCGGGCAGATCAAGGTCGGCCGGCGCCTCGCCATCAAGGTCCTCAACGCGAGCAGGTTCGCGCTGTCCTTCGGAGCGGTCTCCGGCGACCTCGCGGCCCAGGTCACCGACCCGCTCGACCGCTCGGTGCTCGCCGCGCTGCGCGAGGTCGTCGGGAAGGCGACCGCAGGCTTCGAGGCGTGGGACCACACCCGCGCGCTCGAGGCCACCGAGTCCTTCTTCTGGACCTTCTGCGACGACTACCTCGAGCTCGTCAAGGACCGCGCCTACGGATCGCGCGGCGACGCCGCCGCGGCCTCCGCCCGGGCCACCCTGCGGCTCGCCCTCGACGTCGTCCTGCGCCTGCTCGCCCCGATCCTCCCGTACGTCACCGAGGAGGTCTGGAGCTGGACCCACGAGGGCTCGGTGCACCGCGCGCCGTGGCCCACCGTCGAGGAGGTGCCGGCGGGCGGCGACCCGGCGGTCCTCGCGGCGGTCGGAGCAGCCCTCGCGGTGGTCCGCAAGGCGAAGTCGGAGGCCAAGGTCGGCATGCGCGCCGAGGTGCCGACGGCGACGA
>JACXUW010000287.1 GCA_014763705.1 Micrococcales bacterium
GCGTGTCGCGCGAATGGTTCGCAGGTCAGATCAGGAAGGCCGGCCTGTCGGTCGACCCGGTCGATCGCTCACTCGACTTCGGGCCGAAGGGGGCCAACCCGGATCTCAGCAGCGAGATGACCGAGGATCAGATCAACACGATCATTAATGCCTATACCGCCGCCGGCGTCGATGTCGAACTGCGCGAGGGCATCTCGCACGGCGACGATCGCCTCGACCGGTCCCCGGTCGAGGACCACACCCCTGCGGTTCCCCTCCATGAACCCAACCTAGACGCGACCACCGACACCGCTCCCCGACGTCGCCGGGCACCCCACCACCGGCATGCGCTCACACCGATGAGAGGACGGTTTCGCTGGCGCCCTGCGAGACTGCTGCGGTGGCTGACGACTGGTTCCGCTCTCCTGACTGGTCGCCAACGGCGCAGGCCGACTTCGAGGCACGGCTCAGGCGTTCACGTGACTGGAACCGTGCTCAGTACCTCCGGATCAAGGGATTGGCGCTGAGGGAGGCGGGCTTGCTCCACGCTGCCCGCAGTTTGTGGGAGCGCATCATCGAGCAAGACCTTGGCTATGACTTCGAGAAGGCGGGGACGCTCGAACACCTCGGAGATTCGTACCGCGACACCGAGCCTGAGCGAGCGACGCAGCACTACAGGCGACTCCTTGCCGAGCACCCAACCCTGAGTGGGACAACCGCCACGGTCGAGATCGCCTTGGCAGAGGTGGAGATGGCCAAGGGGCGACGGGCCGACACCGACGAGGCTCTCGCGCTCCTGAACTCGTTCCTCGAACGCGGCCGGTCGCAGTTCCCCAGCGTGCTCTTCCGCTGGCACCTGGTGCTCATCGACATCGCTCAAGCGACAGGCGAAGCGCAGACGGTGCAGCGTGCTGCTCGCGTCGCGCTGGACTTGGCCGCGCGCGGTCCAGTGTTCTCTCGTCACAGGGACGTTGGCGTAGTCCACGCGGACCGTCAGACCATGAGACGGCTGCGGAGACTGGCGAAGTAGTGCGTTCGTTCCATCGCACGCTCCTGCCGCCCTCGATGTGTCGATGGATGACGCCGCGGTTGCCGGCCCCCAGGTACGACCCGGCCGTCGGTGGGTCGGCGTAGCCTGCGCCGATGGCCGCCGCGCCCGTCCGCCGCCTCACCGACGACGTCCCCGCCGACGTCGAGCGGCGCCTTCGCCGGCTGTGCCTCGCCCTGCCGGATGCGTACGAGGAGCATGCCTGGGTCGGCACCCGGTGGCGGGTGCGCAAACGCACCTTCGTGCACGTCCTCGGGGTCGACGACCCGCTCGACGGAGCCCAGGTGGTGATGACCTTCCGCGCCGCGGGCGAGGAGCTCGAGGCGCTGCGGCACGCGGGCCCGCCCTTCCACGTCCTCGGTTGGGGCCGGGACGCGATGGGTCTCACGCTCGACGCCGCGACCGACTGGGAGGAGGTCGCCGAGCTCGTCGTCGAGTCGTACTGCGTCCTGGCCCCGAGGAAGCTGGTCGCGCTCGTCGACCGCCCGGATCCCACCTAGAGGCCTCGACCGGACCCCAGGACGTCGTCCTCAGGGCAACCACCGCTACGACGGGTTCGTCTCCATGGACCTGTCCGACAGCGCGGGCGCGGTCGCGGGCCACCGAGGCCTGGGGTCACGGCGAAGGACTGCCACCCCATCGTCCGCGAGTACCTCGTCCGGCTCCGCGTCCGGGACGAGCCCTCTCAGCTCCGCTCCTCGTGCCGGTCCTCCGCCGCGACCTCCTCGTTGGTCCGCCCGGTGAGGACCGACTCCGGCTGCGTGGTCGCGGGCTTCCGACGGCGGTCGGCTCCCTCGTCGTCGACCTTGACGAGCAACCAGTTCGCCTCGTCCCCACCGACCTTCGTGTGCGTGAACGCGAACGCACCGGTCAGCTTCCGCCCGTGGAGCACCACCTTGACGTGCCCGCGCTCGAGGGCGTCGGCGAGCTCGACCGGCGCCCCGTCGCGCTCGGTGACGTTCTCGAACGGCCCGGTGTCCCAGACGACGACGCTGCCGGCGCCGTACTGACCCTTGCCGATGACGCCCTCGAAGTCGGCGTAGTCGAGCGGGTGGTCCTCGGTGCGGTGCGCCAGCCGCTTGTCGCGGGGGTCGAGCGAGGGCCCCTTCGGCACCGCCCACGAGACGAGCACGTCCCCCACCTGGATCCGTACGTCGAAGTGCAGCGAGGACGCGTCGTGCCGCTGGACGACGAACACCGGCTCCTTCCGCCGCCGGCCGCGTGACCCCGACGGTTCACCGGTCCGACGGAGGTCCCGCTTGTCGCGGTACTCCCCGAGGGTCTCGTCACTACGTCGCCGGGCGCTCACGACGCATCCCTACCCGGAACGAGGGGCTCGAACCCTCCGCGCTCAGGGCGCGGGCGTCCCACCCGCGGGCGGAGCGGGCGAACCACCCTCGGGCGCAACGGAACCCGTGCCCGGCGTCGGCTGCTGGTAGCCGCTCGGCGGCGGGATGGTCGCGTCGCGCTGGCCGAAGTCGACGCGAGGCGCCTCGCGCTGTTCGCCGACCGCCTCGAAGTACTCGGCCCGCTCGATGTGGAAGAGGTTGGCGACGATGTTCGTCGGCACCGTCTCGACCTTGGTGTTGAGGTCGCGGACGGTCGCGTTGTAGTAGCGCCGGGCCGAGGCGATGCGGTCCTCGGTGGAGCTCAGCTCGGTCTGGAGGGCCATGAAGTTCTCGTTGGCCTTGAGGTCGGGGTAGGCCTCCGCGACCGCGATGAGCCGGCCGAGCGCCTGGCTGAGGACGTTCTCGCTCTCTGCCTGCTGGGCGGGCGACTGCCCTGGGGACATCGCCCGACCGCGCGCCGAGATGACGTCCTCGAGCGTGCCGCGCTCGTGCGCCGCGTACCCCTTGACCGTCTCGACGAGGTTGCCGATGAGGTCGTGCCGCCGGGTCAGCTCGACGTCGATCTGCCGCCACGCCTCCTGGACGAGGTTGCGCAGCTTGATCAGCCCGTTGTAGGCGGAGACCGCCCACAGCACGAGCGCGAGCACGATGACGACGATGACGATGGTGGGGATCACGGGACGGTCCTCCGGGTCGTGGCGGCTGGGTCGATCGTAGGGCCTGGCGTCAGGCGAGGCCGAGGTCCTCGAGCCCGAAGACGTGCCGGTACTCGAGCCCGGCGGCCGCGAACTTCTCGGCCGCACCGGTCGCGCGGTCGGCGATCGTCGCGACCGCGACCACCGTGCCGCCGGCCTCCTGGACCGCCTGCGCCGCGTCGAGCGGAGACGCCCCGGTGGTCGAGGTGTCCTCGACGACGAGCACGCGGCGCCCCGCGACCGACGGCCCCTCGATGCGCTGCTGGAGGCCGTGCGCCTTGCCGGCCTTGCGGACGACGAACGCGTCGAGCCGCCCGCCCTCGGCCGCGCGCGCGTGGAGCATCGAGGTGGCGACCGGGTCGGCGCCCAGGGTGAGCCCGCCGACGGCGTCGAACTCGAGGTCGGCGACGAGGTCGAGCATCACGCGGCCGACGAGCGGCGACGCCTCGCCGTCGAGGGTGACGCGGCGCAGGTCGACGTAGTAGTCGGCCTCGCGCCCCGAGCTGAGGGTGACCCGGCCGTGGACGACCGCCTTGTCGCGGATGATCGTCAGGAGGCGGGCGCGGTCGGCGGCGATGTCGGTCACGGCCCCCACCGTAAGGGGTGCACCGTGCGGGCCGCTCGCAGCGCTCAGCCGCGGCGCCGCCGGTACCCCGGGTCGCGGCGCGCGTAGGGGTCGGGCGCGGCGACGAGGTCCATCCAGCGCTGGTGGTGGTCGACCTCGAGCGGCGGGTCGGGCGGCAGCGGCGGGTCCTCGCCGTCCCAGACGTCGTACCCGGCCCGCAGCATCCGGCCGGCCGGGCTCTCGACGACCGCAGTGGCGAGCCGGCGGAGGAGGTCGGGGCGCATCCCGTCGAGGAGGACCCGCGGCCGCCGGCGCTCGGCGAGCACGAGGATCCGGGCGATGTCGTGGGTGTCGTGGGCGCCGAGCCGGGTGCCGGCGAGGAGCAGGCGCTGCACCTCGCCGAGGATGGCGGCCCGCGCGCTCGTGCCGAGGGTGGTCAGGGCGTGCCGGTGCGCCGTCTCCTGCCAGTCCGTCGCCGCGGTGCGCAGGATGTGACGGTACCTGCGCATCACCTCCGGCTCACCCCGGGTGGTCACCCCGTGCACGGTACTCCGCGGGTGCGACGACGTCATCGGCCTTTCCCGCGGAACCGGGCGCCGCCCAGCGACGTCGCAGGATGACTGGCCGCCCACGACCACCCGAGGAGACCCGATGAGCCAGCCGTCCTCCCCCGCCCTGCGCTGTCCGCTGTGCGGCGGTACGGAGTTCCAGCGGGAGGAGTCGCGCCAGGACTCCCGCTGGGGCATGACCTCGCACCGGATGACGCTCATGGTGTGCCGGCAGTGCCGCTACGTCCTCCACTTCTACGACCGCCACTCGATCTTCGACATCGACTGAGGGGCAGGGTGCCCGGGTCGGCCGCGGAGGGGCGGCCGGCCCGCGCCGTGCTCAGCGCCGGCCGCGGGTGCGCTCGACGAGCCGGGCGACGCCGCCGCGCAGCAGCGGCCGGCGCTGAG
>JACXUW010000288.1 GCA_014763705.1 Micrococcales bacterium
AGGTTGGCGAGCGCGAGGACCGCCTCGGCCCGGACCGTCCCGGCGAGCAGGAGGGCGAGGGAGACGAACGCGGCGGTGCCGAGGAGCAGCGTGAACAGGCCGGGCAGCAGGCCCCCGGCGGGGGGCCGCCAGCCGAGCGCCAGCCCCAGGCCGCCGAGGACGACGACCTGGACGCCCAGGACCGAGAGGACCGCGAGACCCTTGCCGAGGAGGAGCCCGTCCCGTCCGAGCGGGGTCGTGCCGAGCAGCCGGAGCACTCCGGAGCGCCGGTCGAACCCGGTGGCGATGGCCTGCCCGGTGAACGCGGTCGAGACGACCGCGAGGGCGAGCGCGCCGGCGGTCGCGAGGTCGACCCGCCGGCCCGGACCCAGGTCGGGAGCCGAGGCGAGGGCGAGCCCGAGGAGGGCCAGCGCCGGCAGGACGACGGAGACGAGCAGCTGCTCCCCGTTGGCGAGCAGGGTGCGGGTCTCGAAGCGGGCCTGGGCGAGGACGCGCCCCCGCGCGGCGGTGGGCGCGCTCACCGGACCTCCCTCCCGGTGAGACCGAAGTAGACGTCCTCGAGGCTGCGCGTGCCGCGCACCTCGGCGAGCGGGCCGGCGGCGACGACGCGTCCGGCGGACATGACGACGACGTCGTCGGCGAGCCGCTCGGCCTCCTCGAAGGAGTGGGTGGTCACGACGACGCAGACGCCGCGTCCGGCCTCGGCCCGGACGAGGTCCCAGACCTCCAGCCGGGCGTGCGGGTCGAGACCGGCGGTGGGCTCGTCGAGGAAGAGCACCTCGGGCCGGCCGACGAGGGCCGCGGCGAGGGCGACCCGCTGGCGCTGCCCCCCGGACATCCGACGGACCGTCGTCGCGGCGAAGGCGTCGATGCCCAGCCGCGCCGCGAGGTCGTCGACCGGCCAGGGGTCGCGGTGGAAGGCGGCGAGGTGGCGCAGCAGGGGGAGGGGGCGGACCGTGGTCGGGAGGCCGCCGTCCTGGAGCATCACCCCGACGGCGGCGCGGTGCGCGGGCGGCGCGCCCCACGGGTCGGTGCCGAGGACCCGCACCTCTCCGGCGTCGGGGCGCTGGAGGCCCTCGAGGCACTCGACCGTCGTCGTCTTGCCGGCCCCGTTGGGCCCGAGCAGCGCCGTGACCCGGCCGGCGCCGGCCGACCAGGTGGCCCCGTCGACCGCGGTCGTGGCCCCGAAGGCACGCCGCAGGTCGTGCACGAGGACCGCGGACACCATGCCGGCATCCTAGGGTGGGGGCCATGGCACCCATCGCCCCGGTCGGGCCCGCGACCGCCGACGTCACCGTCCGACGGGCGCCCGTCCCGGGGCCGGTCCGATGAGCGCCGACGAGGGGGGCAACGGCCGCCGCCGCATCCTCGACCGGTGGCGGCTCGTGTCGCCCACCGGCGCCCGTGTCGTCTCCCTGCGCCAGCTGCGCAAGCGCGAGCGGGCCCGGTTGCTCGCGCCGAGCGCCTTCACGACCGTCAACCTCATCAGCGGCTTCTCGTCGGTGCTCCTCGCCTTCCGCGGGCACTTCACCCTCGCCGCGGTGCTCATCGCGGTCGCCATCGTCATGGACATCGCCGACGGCTTCGTCGCCCGGCTCGTCGGGGCCACCTCGCCGTTCGGGCTCCAGCTCGACTCGCTCGCCGACCTCATCTCCTTCGGCGTCGCGCCCGCCGTCCTCGTGCACACCTGGGCGCTCGAGGAGTGGCCGGTCCTCGCGTGGCTCGTCGCCTTCCTCTGGATCTCCTGCGCGGCCTTCCGGCTGGCCCGGTTCAACGTGACCATCGACCCCGCCGCCGACAAGCGCTACTTCGTCGGGCTGCCCTCGCCGGGCGCCGCGAGCGTCGTCATCGCGACGATCTTCGCCCTCGACTCGCCGCACTGGGGGCCCGGGACCGGTCCGTGGCGGGCCTGGTTCCCGCTGCTCGTCAGCCTCGCACCGGCGCTGCTCATGGTGATGACGATCCGCTTCCGGTCGTTCCGCAACCTGCTCCAGCCGCGCACTCCGCGGGCCCGGGTCGGCACCGCGGTCGTGGGCCTCGTCATCCTCCTCGGGCTCGTCGTCGCCCCCGGGCTCACCGGCCTCGTCGTCGCCTACGGGTACGTCCTCACCGCACCGTTCGGGGTGCTCACCGCACCCCTGCGCGAGCGTCTCCTCGGGACGGACTCGGTCGCGCCGCCGCGCCGCCGGATGCCCTCGGTGTTCCTGCCGATCGACGAGGACGACGACGTCGACGGCCCCGGCGCGGGGGACGGGCTGTACTGCGAGGAGCCCGAGCCGGCCGGTTAGGCGAGCCTTCCTTGGACGTCGTCGCCGCAATTACCTAACATGGGTGTGTGGTTAATACCGACGCCCGCACCGACGAGTCGCGCACCCGCGACCGGGTGCTGCGCGTCGTGAGCCAAGAGGGCCCGGTGAGCATCACCGTCCTCGTCGAGCGGCTCGGGCTCACCGCGACCGCCGTCCGCCGCCACGTCGACAACCTCCACGCCGACGGCCTCGTCGCCGCGCGCGACGCCGCGGGTCCCCGGCGCCGCGGCCGCCCGGCCAAGGCGTGGGTCCTCACCGAGGCCGGCCACCGAGCCCTGGCCTCCGACTACGACGACCTCGCCGGGGAGGCGCTGCGCTTCCTGCGCCGCACCGGCGGCGAGCAGGCCGTCCAGGCCTTCGCCGAGCAGCGCGTCGCCCACCTCGAGGAGCGGCTCTCCCGCACCGTCGCGGCCGTGGGCACCGACCCGGGTGCCCGGGCCGACGCGCTCGTCGACGCCCTGACCACCGAGGGGTACGCCGCCTCCGCGCGCCCCGTGGGAACACCCGGCGGCCCCGCGGCGCTGACCGGTGTGCAGCTGTGCCAGGGTCACTGCCCGGTCCAGCACGTCGCGAGCGAGTTCCCCGAGCTGTGCGAGGCCGAGACCGAGGCGTTCTCCCGCCTGCTCGGCGTCCACGTCCAGCGCCTGGCGACCCTCGCCCA
Source organism: Micrococcales bacterium (assembly GCA_014763705.1). GTDB lineage: Bacteria > Actinomycetota > Actinomycetes > Actinomycetales > Dermatophilaceae > Phycicoccus. The sequence continues at coordinate 2,971 of JACXUW010000288.1, forward strand.
CGGCGACCACGTCTGCACCACGTTCGTCCCGACCCCTACCGAGAGGCCATCGCGATGACGAGCCACATCGAAGAGCTCAACCCCGGTCTGAAGGACCTCGGCACCTACGAGTACGGCTGGGCCGACAGCGACGTCGCCGGGGCCAGCGCCCGCCGTGGCCTGTCCGAGGAGGTCGTCGCCGACATCTCCGCCCGGAAGAACGAGCCGCAGTGGATGACCGACCTGCGGATGAAGTCGCTGCGCCTGTTCGGGAAGAAGCCGATGCCCTCGTGGGGCAGCGACCTCACCGGCATCGACTTCCAGAACATCAAGTACTTCGTGAAGTCCACCGAGCAGCAGGCCGCCTCGTGGGAGGACCTGCCCGAGGACATCCGCAACACCTACGACCGGCTCGGCATCCCCGAGGCCGAGAAGCAGCGCCTCGTCGCCGGCGTCGCCGCGCAGTACGAGTCCGAGGTCGTCTACCACCAGATCCGCGAGGACCTCGAGGAGAAGGGGGTCATCTTCGTCGACACCGACACCGGGCTGCGCGAGCACGAGGACCTCTTCCGCGAGTACTTCGCCTCGGTCATCCCGGCCGGCGACAACAAGTTCGCCTCGCTCAACACCGCGGTGTGGTCGGGCGGCTCGTTCATCTACGTCCCGCCGGGCGTCCACGTCGACATCCCGCTGCAGGCGTACTTCCGGATCAACACCGAGAACATGGGCCAGTTCGAGCGCACCCTGATCATCGCCGACGAGGGCTCGTACGTGCACTACGTCGAGGGCTGCACCGCGCCGATCTACAAGTCCGACTCGCTGCACTCCGCGGTCGTCGAGATCGTCGTCAAGAAGAACGCCCGGGTGCGCTACACGACGATCCAGAACTGGTCGAACAACGTGTACAACCTCGTCACCAAGCGCGCCACGTGCGCCGAGGGCGCGACGATGGAGTGGATCGACGGCAACATCGGCTCCAAGGTGACGATGAAGTACCCGGCCGTCTTCCTCCTCGGCGAGCACGCCAAGGGCGAGACGCTGTCCATCGCCTTCGCCGGCGAGGGCCAGCACCAGGACGCCGGCTCGAAGATGGTCCACGCGGCCCCGAACACGAGCAGCTCGATCGTCTCGAAGTCGGTCGCCCGGGGCGGTGGTCGCACGAGCTACCGCGGCCTGGTCCAGGTGATGGAGGGCGCCCACGGCTCGAAGAGCTCCGTCGTCTGCGACGCGCTGCTCGTCGACACGATCAGCCGCTCGGACACCTACCCGTACGTCGACATCCGGGAGGACGACGTCCAGATGGGCCACGAGGCCACCGTCTCGAAGGTCTCCGAGGACCAGCTGTTCTACCTCATGTCCCGAGGCATGACCGAGGAGGAGGCGATGGCGATGATCGTCCGCGGCTTCGTGGAGCCCATCGCCAAGGAGCTCCCGATGGAGTACGCCCTCGAGCTGAACCGCCTCATCGAGCTGCAGATGGAAGGAGCAGTCGGCTGATGTTCACCCCACGAAGTTCTCCCCCGCTGCGCTCCTCCGATACTTCGCGGGGGCCCCGAACCCCGAACCCGAGCTTCTTCGAGGACCTTGCATGAGCTTGCTGAACCCCCCGCGCCCCTCCGACGGCGCGCACACCGAC
>JACXUW010000289.1 GCA_014763705.1 Micrococcales bacterium
CGCACGATGAGGTCGGGCAGCGCGTCCGGGCCCTCGAGCTCCCGGGGCTGCTCGGAGTCGAAGCCGTCGCCGACGAGGCGGCCGTAGGCCGTGCCGTCCTCGAAGGTCGTCGACACCCGGGCCGCCCGGTCGCGGTGGGTGACCCGGAAGGCGAGCTCGTGGGGGAGGGTCTCGTCGACGAGGTCGAGCCGGTCGTCGGCCGGGCCGAGGATGGCGTTCGCCTCGCTGACCAGCTGCTCGGCGAGCGAGCGGATGGCGACCTGCCGGTCGGCGCCGGTGCCGGTGGCGATCCGTCGGCTGATCCGGGTCTCGGGCATCGGCGCGAGCCGGTCACGGTCGGGCAGCTGGTCCTCGGGCGTGCCGACGATCTCGGCGACACGCAGCATGAAGGGGGTCATCGGGCGTCCTCTCGGCGGGCGGTGCAGTCGTGGTGGTCCGTCCGGTGGAGCGCGGCGGCCACCGCAGCGGCGCCGGCCGCGGCGACCTCCTTGTCCTGCTCGGCCGAGCCCCCGGAGGCACCCACCGCCCCGACGAGGGCGCCGTCGACGAGCACCGGCACGCCACCGGCGAACGCGGCCACCCGGCCGCGCTGCCCGATGCCCTCGCGGACGGGGTCCTCGGCGGCGATGGCCCGGTAGACGTCGTCGGTGGCGAGTCCGCCGAAGCCGGCGACCGTCCACGCCTTGTCGCGGGCGATGGACCCGGAGACGGCGAAGGCCCCGTCCATCCGGGCGAACGCGAGGAGCGTGCCGGCGGTGTCGGTGACGGCGATGTTGAACGCTCCACCGAGCTCCTCGGCCCGCGTCAGGGCGGCGTCGAGCGCGACCCGGGCCCCGGCGTAGGTGAGGGCGGACTCGGTGCGGACGAGCATCGGTGCTCCTTCGTCGGCCGGGGGTTCCCGGCGCGGGCGGGCAGGACGGATCGCGGTGACGGCGGCGCGGGGGCCGCCGTCACCGGCATCCGGGGTGGGTCAGGTGAGGACGGAGGTGAAGGCGTCGTTGAGCTCGCGGGCGTGGTAGAAGACGCCCTTGCCGAGCTGCTCCGGCGTCCAGACCGACATCGGGCGGTCGCGGTAGGCGAGGTAGCCGCCGGCGAACACCTCGTTGCGGTTGCCCGACGGGTCGAAGAAGTAGACCGTCTGGCCGCGGGTGATGCCGTGCCGGGTCGGGCCGATGTCGATCGGCACGTCGTCCATCGAGAACAGGTCCGCCGCGCGGCCGACCTCGACCCAGTCACCGAGCCGGAAGGCGAAGTGGTGCAGCTTGCCCTGGGGGCCGGCGAGGACGGCGAGCTGGTGGATCTGGTTGTTGCTCGTCATCCACGTCGCGATGATGTCGGCGTCGGAGTCGAGGCTGGTCTGCACCCGCTCGGTCGGGTAGAAGTCGAAGACCGCGGTGAGGAAGCGGTCCATCAGGCCCGGGTCCTCGGCGGTGATGAGCGAGTGGTCGAGGGCGGGCACGCCCACGCCGACGAGGTGGCGCGGGAAGGCGTCCGGGTTGTGCGTGCCGACCTCGGTGCCGACGAGCGTGGCCTCGTGGTAGACCTCGAAGACGTGCTCGGAGGGCGTCGTGAAGCGGATGCCGTCGCCGATCTCCGGGTTCTCGCCCTTGCTCATCCGCTCGACGGTGACGCCGAAGGCCTGGGCCTTCTTCTCGATGTCGTCGATGTCCGAGGACTTCTCGACCTTCCAGCCGAACTTGACGAGGCCGACGCCGCCCTCCTCGAGGACGACCGAGTGGTGGTCCCACTCGTCCCAGGCCTTGTAGTAGACCTTGTTGCCCTCGGCGTGGGTCTCGTAGAGGCCCATCGTGTTGGCGTAGTGGTCCTTGGCCTCGGCCAGGTCGGTGACCCGGACGTGGGCGTAGCCCATCCGCATGACTCCCATTGCTACTCCTTGTGGGTCGTGCCGGCCGTCTGGGTCGCGGCGGCATGGGCCTCGGCACGCTGCCGGGCCTTCTCGTTGATCTGGTGGAGGAAGGTGCTCACGAGCCGGACGTTCTCGCCGCGCAGCTCGATGGTGAGGTCGGTGGCCGGGACCGCCCGACAGCTGAGGCAGGTGTCGTCCGCGCGCTCGTCCTCGGTGAGGACCGAGTCGGCGACGGGGTGGTCGTACCGGAACTCCCCGGAGCGGCAGTCGACCTTGCAGATCCCGCACCCGCCCCGGCGGCAGCCGACGGTGTAGGCGAAGCCGGCCTTGTAGAGACCGCTCAGCACGGTCTCCCCGGGCTCGAGGTAGATCACCTCGCCCGTCGGCTGGATCGTCACGGTCGGCACCGGCGCTCCCTTGCGGTCAGTGTGGGGGTGCGGCGGGGTGCCTCACCACGACGAGGGTGACCGGCGCCGGGACCGCCGGGCCATGCGCGTTCCTCATCCCGGAACGTGCGACCGGCACCCGGGGGCGGCGTGGGTTCATGGCGGTGGGGCCTGGAGCCCGGTCCCGCCGACGACGACGAGGAGTCCCGGTGAGCACGTCGACCAGCCAGACCAGCGTGCCCAGCCGCACGACCGCCGCCGGGCCCGAGCGGCCGGTCGCCGGCACGCCCGAGGTGGCGCTCACCGTCGACGTCGACGGGGTCGCGACCAACTACCACGACGTCGGGTCCGGCGACCCGGTCGTGCTGGTCCACGGCTCCGGGCCGGGGGTCACCGCGTGGGCCAACTGGCGGCTCACCCTGCCCGAGCTCGGCACGCGCTTCCGCGTCCTGGCCCCCGACGTCCTCGGGTTCGGCTACACCGAGCGGCCCGAGGGCGTCACCTACGGGATGGAGACGTGGACGCGCCACCTCCTGGGCTTCCTCGACGCGCTTGGGCTCGAGCGGGTCCGGCTCGTCGGCAACAGCTTCGGCGGCGCCCTGGCGCTCAGCGTGGCGACGCGGGCTCCCGAGCGGGTCGAGCGGCTCGTCCTCATGGGCAGCGTGGGGGTGCCCTTCGAGATCACGCCCGGGCTCGACGCCGTCTGGGGCTTCGAGCCCTCGCTGCCGGCGATGCGCTCCCTCCTGGACGTGTTCGCCTGGGACCGGTCGCTGCTCACCGACGACCTGGCCCGCTCGCGCCTCGAGGCCGCGACCCGGCCCGGGGTCCACGAGGCCTACCGGTCGATGTTCCCCGCTCCGCGCCAGCACGCCGTCGACGCGATGACCCTCGACGAGGAGGCCATCCGCTCGATCGCGGTCCCGACGCTCGTGGTCCACGGGCGGGACGACCGGGTCATCCCCCTGGCCAACTCGCTGCGGCTGCTCGAGCTCATCGACCGCTCACAGCTGCACGTGTTCGGGCAGTGCGGGCACTGGGTGCAGATCGAGCACGCGGCCGAGTTCACCCGCCTGGTCGGCGACTTCCTCGCCTGACGCGAGGGTCAGCGGCGCAGGGCGGCAGCCATCCGCTCGCGGGCCAGCTCGGAGTGGAAGAGCTCGCCGGACATCCGCGCCATCTCCTCGCCGTCGCGGGCGAAGGCCGCGAGGAGGTCGGCGGTGAGGATCTGCTTGGCGGCGGTGAGGCCCTGGCGGGCCCCGGCCCGCAGGTCGTCGAGGACGGCAGCGACGGCGGCGTCCATCCCGACCTCGTCGGCCACGTGGGTGACGAGGCCGTGCTGCCTCGCCTCCTGCGCCGAGAACGGGCGGCCGGTGAGGAACCAGTCGGCTGCGGACCGAGGGGTCAGCCTGTGCCGCAACGGGATCGAGATCGTCGCGGCGGCGAGTCCGAGGCGTACCTCGGTGAGGGCGAAGGTGACGTCGTCGCGGCACACGACGATGTCGGCCGCGGCGACGAGGCCGAGGCCGCCGGCCCGGGCCGGTCCGTCGACCCGGGCGACGACGGGGACCGGGAGGGCGGCGATCCGGCGCTGCACCTCGACGATGGCCCGGGCCGACTCGGTCATGTCGACGGTCGCGGCCTCCTTGAGGTCGGCGCCGGCGGAGAAGACCCGGTGGCTCGAGCGGAGCAGGACCCCGTGCAGCGACTCGTCGACCGCGGCCTCCTGCAGGCGGGCGCCGAGGTCGGCGAGGAGGCGCCGCGAGAGGGCGTTGCGGTTGGCGGGGGAGTCGAGGGTCAGGACGGCGATCCGGTCCTCGTCGGTGCGGCGGACCAGGGGGGCGTCGGCGTCGGCATCCACGCGCCCGACCCTAGCCGCCGGTCAGGCCAGGGTGGAGACCCGGAAGACGGGGAAGCCGGGCGCCGCGGCGGCGAGCTGGGCGTCGGTGGAGTCCTTCGAGAGGCCCTCGACGAAGCGGCCGACCTCCCAGCCCCAGCGGCGCAGGTAGACGCGGATGACGGCGGGGCGCTCCTCGACCGGCAGCTCGGTGAGGGCGACGCGCTCGACGCGGCGGCCGAGCCGCAGCTCGGCCTCGCCGGCGGCCCGGGCGTTGCGGACCCACTCGGTGTTGCCCCGCGGGGCGACGAGGTAGCGCTCGCCGTCGAGGGGCATGAGGTTGACCGGCGTGCTGCGCGGCATCCCGGACCGGCGGCCGCGCACGGTGAGGACGCGCGAGCCCATGAGGCTGATGCCGTGGGCGGTGAGCCAGCGGACGGCGGCGTTGAACCGGCGATCCATCGCGGTGTCGGGGCG
>JACXUW010000290.1 GCA_014763705.1 Micrococcales bacterium
GCCGAGGAGTCCGCGGGCGACGCCGCCGAGGACGCCGCCGAGGACGCGGCCGACGAGGAGCACTTCGAGCCACCGGCCGTGCACCTGCCGCCGCAGGAGGACCTCCACTTCTGGGGAGCGGTCGCCGGGCTGGTGGCCGGTCCGCTGTGCCTGCTCTACGTCGCGATCGCCCGCCCGTTCCACAGCACCCGCTGGTTCGTCGCCGGCCTCGCGCTCTCGCTGCTCGGGTTCGGGCTGCTCGTCCTGCGCCAGCCGCGGCACCGCGACGAGGACGACGACGGCGCCCGGCTCTGACCGACCGGGCGGGACGCGCCCTCAGCCGACCTCGAGGTCGACCCACGCCGGCCGGTGGTCGCTCGCGGCGGCCCACACCGCCTCCGGCAGCGCCACCTCACGGGCCGGCAGGACCCGCAGCCCCGGCGAGGCGAAGAGCACGTCGAGCGGCCGGTGCGGTGCGCGCGCCGGGTAGGTCGGGGTCCCGGGCCCCGCGACGGCGAGCCCGCCGGGGTCGCCGACCCGCCGGTAGGCCTCGCCGTCCGGCCCCTCGTTGAGGTCGCCGGCGACGACGAGCGGCTCGACCCCCCGCAGCGCCTCGAGGACCGCCGCGACGTGGCGCACCCGCTCCGGGGCGCGCAGCGAGAGGTGCAGCGAGACGGCCGTCACCTCGTGCCCGCCGGGAAGGCGCACGTGCGCCCTCGCCCAGCCGCGGGTGCGGTCCGGCCAGCGCACCGGCAGCCGGTGGTGCGAGGCGGCGAGCAGCTCGACGTGGGGTGCGGTGAGCACGGTCGTGCCACCGCTGCCGGTCTGCCGCCCGCTCCAGCGCATCCCGCAGCGCGCGGCGAAGCGACGCAGCCGCCACGGGGCGAGCAGCCGGCGCGGCACCTCCTGGAGGCAGAGGAGGTCCGGGTCGATCGCCCGGACGACGCGGGCGGCGAGATGGTGGTCGTCGAGGAAGTCGCGGGTGTTGTAGGTCGCGACCCGGAACCGCTCGGGGGGCACGGCGCCCGGGTCAGCCGGTGCGCCCGGCGGAGCCGTCGGCGTCGGCGTGGTCCGCGGCCTCGGCCCAGGCGAGGTCGGCGATGCCGACGCCGAGCCAGCGCCCGATCTCGCCGAGCAGCTCGCGGGCCAGCGGGTCGCCGTCGCGGGCGGCCTCGGTGACGAGCGGTCCGGTCAGCTCGCCGGGGTCGCCGCCGACCCGCTCGAAGAGGTCGGAGACGACCGGGCTGCCGGCCGACATCAGGGAGCGGGCCTCGCGCACCAGGGCGTTGCCGGAGGCGTACTGCTCCCAGCAGCCGCGGTTCCCGCACTCGCAGCGGATGCCGTCCGGGACGACCTGCATGTGCCCGAACTCCCCGGCGATGCCGAAGCGGCCGCGCATCACCCGACCGTCGATGACGATGCCGCCGCCGATCCCGGTGCCGAGGTTGACCATGACGAGGTGGCTCTCGCCGCGCCCGGCCCCGAACCGGTGCTCGGCCCACACGGCGGCGTTGGCGTCGTTGTCGACGAAGATCGGCAGGGCGAGGCGCTGACCGAGGGCCTGGCGCAGCGGCTCGTTGCGCCACGACAGGTGGGGCGCGAAGACGACGGTCGCCCGGTCGGCGGCGACGAAGCCGGCCGCGCCGATGCCGACGGCGACCACCTCGTCCGGGCCGCCCTCGAGCAGCTCCTCGACGGCCGAGACGATGGTGTCCTCGACCACGCGCGGGCTCGTCGAGCGGTGCGGGGTGTCGCGGCGGGCCCGACGCAGGACGGCTCCGGAGGCGTCGACGACCCCGGCGGCGACCTTCGTGCCGCCGATGTCGACCCCGATCGCGAGGGGACCGTCAGTCACCGTGCTCCTCCTCGGGCGACGCCTCCCGGGCGCGGGCGGAGGCGAGGTCGCCGAGAACGGCGGCCGCGAAGCCGGCGAGCTCGGCCAGGCCGGTGAGGGTCTCCGGACTCAGCCGGCGCACGAACGCCGAGGCCCGACAGACCGGACACCACTGGCACACCGGGTCGTCGCAGGTGAACCCGGCGTCGCGCGGGGCCTCGTCCTGCCGGACCTTCGCCCGCCCGCCGGGGTCGGGACCGGGGTCGCCGGCCCGGGCGCCGGTCGCGGACGCGGCGTCGTGCCCGGCCCGGCGGAGGCTCTCGAGCAGCCGCCCGGCCTCCTCGGCGACGCTCCCGACGTCCTCGTGCCAGCGCTGCGCGGTCATCGGTGCGCTCAGCCCTCGACGCGCTTCTTCAGCTCGCTCAGGGCGGCGTCGATGATGAGCTTCTCGGCCTTGCGCTTGAGCATCCCGATCATCGGGATGGTGAGGTCGACCTCGAGCGAGTAGGCGACGCGGGCGCCGCCGCCCGCGCGCTCGAGGGTGTAGCTGCCGGTGAGGCCCTTGAGGAGGGTGGCCCGCACGAGGTGCCACGACACGGTGCCCGTGCCGTCCTCGGCGACGTCCCAGTCGTACTCCAGCACGTACTGGTCCTTGATGGCCCCCGCGTCCAGGGTGAACTCGACCTGGTCGGCCCAGCCGTCGCCGTCCTCGGTGAGGACGGTGCACGCCTTCACCTGCTCGGCCCACTCCGGGTACTCCTCGAAGGCCGCGATGACATCGAGGACCTCGCCGGGCGCCGCGGCGATGTCGATGGTGGAGCGTGTGCGGTCGGCCATGGCACCGCAGGCTACCCGCACGCCGGGGCCTAGAGTTGAGGGGCCGCCCACCTGCCGTACGAAGGAGTCCGACGGTGCACGAGACCTCCACGCCCCTCGTCCTGCCCGCGACGAGCGAGGGCACCCTCGGGGACCTGCCGGCCCGGCTCGCGGCGGACCGGCCGGGCCGCGTCGCCTTCTCGGTCCGCGCGGGGAGCGGCTGGACCGACGTCACGAGCGCCACCTTCGCCGCCGAGGTCACCGCCCTGGCCAAGGGGTTCGTCGCCGCGGGCATCGGCGTCGGCGACGTCGTCGGCATCATGAGCCGCACCCGGTACGAGTGGACCCTCGCCGACTTCGCGCTGTGGGCCGCGGGCGCGGTCCCGGTGCCGATCTACGAGACCTCCTCCCCCGACCAGGTCGAGTGGATCCTCGGCGACTCCGGCGCCGTCGGCGTCCTCGTGGAGGGCGAGGGCCACCTCGCCGCGGTCGAGAAGGTCCGCGAGCGCCTCCCCGACCTGGCCCACGTGTGGGTCCTCGACCACGGCGACGTCGACATCCTGAGCCACGACGGCGCCGACGTCGACGACGCCGAGCTCGCCGCCCGCCGCGAGGGCCTCGACCGCGACAGCCTCGCGACGGTCATCTACACCTCCGGTACGACCGGCCGCCCCAAGGGTGTCGAGCTGAGCCACGGCAACTTCCTCACCCTCGCCGAGAACACGGCCGAGCAGATCGCCGTGGTCGTCAAGAGCGAGGGGGCCTCGACCCTCCTGTTCCTCCCGCTCGCCCACGTCTTCGCCCGCTTCATCGAGGTCCTCGCCGTCACCGCCGGGGTGCGGATGGGCCACTCCTCCGACCTCAAGACGCTGATGGACGACTTCGCGTCCTTCCGGCCGACCTTCATCCTCGCGGTGCCCCGGGTCTTCGAGAAGGTCTACAACTCGGCCGAGGCCAAGGCGGAGGCGGGCGGCAAGGGCAGAATCTTCGCCGGTGCGGCGGCCACCGCCATCGCCTGGTCCGAGGCCCTCGACGCCGGGACGGTGCCGCTCGGGCTGCGCCTGCGGCACGCCGTCTTCGACCGGCTGGTCTACGCGAAGCTGCGCGAGGCGATGGGCGGTCGGGTGCAGTACGCCGTCTCGGGCGGCGCCCCGCTCGGCACCCGGCTGGGGCACTTCTTCCGCGGCATCGGGGTCTCGATCCTCGAGGGCTACGGGCTGACCGAGACGACGGCCCCCGCCTGCGTCAACCTCCCGGACGCCATGCGCATCGGCACCGTCGGCCCGCCGCTGCCCGGGGTCGACCTGCGGATCGCGGACGACGGCGAGATCTGCATCCGTGGCGTCAACGTCTTCCGGGAGTACCGCGGCAACCCGGACGCCACCCACGAGTCGGTGCGCGACGGGTGGTTCCACACCGGCGACATCGGCGAGCTCGACGACGCCGGGTACCTGCGGATCACCGGTCGCAAGAAGGAGATCCTCGTCACCGCGGGCGGCAAGAACGTCGCGCCGGCCGTGCTCGAGGACCGGCTGCGCGCCCACCCCCTCGTCAGCCAGTGCATCGTCGTCGGCGACGGCAAGCCGTTCATCGCGGCACTGGTCACCCTCGACGAGGAGATGTACCCCGGCTGGGCGGCCAACCATGGCCTCGAGGGCGTGCCGTTCGCGAAGGCCAAGGACGACGACCGCGTCCGGGCCGAGATCCAGAAGGCGGTCGACGACGCGAACACCGCCGTCTCCAAGGCCGAGTCGATCCGCAAGTTCCACATCCTCGACGCCGACTTCACCGAGGAGTCCGGCCACCTCACCCCGTCGCTCAAGCTCAAGCGCAACGTCGTGATGCGCGACTTCGGCGACGAGGTCGACGCGCTCTACGGTGGGTGACCCGGTCGGCGCGCCGGCCGTCCGGCGCGCCGTCCCCGCC
>JACXUW010000291.1 GCA_014763705.1 Micrococcales bacterium
TGGTCGTCGCCTGGAGGACGACCTGGCCGTCGACCACCGTGGGTGGCTGCGCCTCCTGGCCGGGCCGGGGCGGGGTGAGGCCGAGGTACGCCGACTCGATGCCGGGGTCCTTCTCGACGAGGGCGAGGGCCTCCTGCGCCTGCGGCTCGGGCACGACGACCTGCAGCGGCTGGGCGGCGCCGCCCGGGAAGTGCTTCCCCAGGACCTGCTGCGCGGTGATGGAGTCGACCTCGGTGAGGAAGGTCTCCTCGATCGTCGCTCCGCTGGCCTTGAAGGTCGGCACGAAGGCGGCCGCCGCGAGCAGGCCGACGAGGGTGATGACCCAGGTGCGCCGCGGGTGGGCTCCGACCATCCGGGCGACCCGCCCCCACACCCCCCGGTGGGACTCCACGGCGTCCTCGGCGTGCTCGTGGTCGAGCTTCGGCGCGAAGGGCCAGAAGATCCGCCGCCCGAAGAGGAGCAGCACGGCGGGCAGGAACGTGACCGAGGCGAGGAAGGCCCCGGCGATGCCCAGGGCGCCGACCGGGCCGAGCCCGGAGGTGCTGCGCAGCTCGGCGAGGAGCAGGCAGAGCAGGCCGAGGACGACGGTGGCCGCCGACGCACCCACCGGTTCGATGGCCCCGCGCCAGGCCCGCTTCAGCGCGACCCAGGCGCTCGGCTCGTCGTGCAGCGCCTCCTTGAAGCGGCTGACGAGGAGCAGCGCGTAGTCCGTGGCCGCACCGACGACGAGGATGAAGAGGATCCCCTGCGACTGCCCGGACAGGGTGATGACGTCGTGCGTCGCGAGCTGGTAGACGACCAGGGACGCCGCGGAGAGCCCGAGCACCGCGCTGACGAGCACCGCGAACGGGAGGATCGGGCTGCGGTAGACGACGAGGAGGATGACGAGGACGACGACGAGCGCGACGAGGAGCAGGATGCCGTCGATGCCGCCGAACGCCTCGGCGAAGTCGGCGATCAGGCCGCCGGGGCCGCCGACCCACGCCTGCAGGCCCGCCGCCGGGAAGGTCGACCGGATCTCGTCGCGCAGGGCCGTCGCCCCCTCGGCGAGGGCCGTCGTGTCGCCGCTCGCCGCCGTGCCGGACGTGCCGTCGAGCGGCACCGAGAGGAGGGCGGCCTTGCCGTCCTGCGCCGGCACCGGGACGATCGGGGTCCCCGCGACGAGGTAGTCGCCGAGGGTCTTCCCGGAGCCGAGCCCCGGGAGGGGGAGCTGGGGCACCTTGGTCGCGAACGCGGAGAGCGTGGCGAGGTCCTGCGCGTCGAGCGCGGCGCCGTCGCGACGCTCGACGACGACGAGGTAGGGCAGCTCGGTGCTGTCGCTGAACCGCGCCACGGCGTCCGTGACGAGCGTCGACTCGGCCTTGGCGGGCAGGAACGTCGAGTTGTCGTTCGACTGCACCCCGGAGAGCTTCCCCTGCGCCTGTCCCCCGAACGCGCCGACACCCAGCCAGAGCAGGATGACGACCACCGCGCCGAGCAGCGCCCAGCGTGGCCGGCGGGCCGCGCCGCGCTCGTCGGTGGGCTGAGGTCCGGGGTCCTGCGGGGCCGCGCTCATGGACCCAGCCTAGGGACGGGCGGCGGGACCGTCAGCGGACCTTCGACAGGGTGCGGCGTACCGTGGGCGCATGCGCTTCGTCCACCTCGGCTTCGCCCCCGACCTCGTCGACTACGAGCAGGCCTGGGCCACCCAGCGCGAGGTGCACGCGCAGGTCGTCGACGGCACCCTCGAGGACACCACGCTGCTCCTCGAGCACGCGGCCGTCTACACCGCCGGCAAGCGCACCGAGCCCCAGGAGCGGCCGGCCGACGGCACGCCGGTCATCGACGTCGACCGTGGCGGCAAGATCACCTGGCACGGCCCGGGACAGCTCGTCGGCTACCCGATCGTCCGGCTGCCCGAGGTCCCCATCGACGTCGTCGCCCACGTGCGCCGGCTCGAGGAGGTGATGATCCGTGTCTGCCGCGACTTCGGGGTCGAGACGGAGCGGGTCGAAGGACGCAGCGGGGTGTGGGTCCTCGCCGACGGCCGGGGTCCGGACCGCAAGCTCGGCGCCATCGGGGTGCGGGTCAGCAAGCGGGTGACCATGCACGGGTTCGCGCTCAACTGCGACGCCGACCTCGGCTGGGCCGACGCCATCATCCCGTGCGGGATCACCGACGCCGGGGTGTCGTCGCTGACCCGCGAGTCGGGGCGCACCGTCACCGTCCAGGACGTGCTGCCCTACGCCGAGAAGCACCTCGCCGACGTCCTCGGGCGCGCCTGACGCCGCAGCACCGCGGGTCCGGGGTCCGGGGGTGTCCGGGCCGGAGCGTAGGCTGGATCGCGTGACTGTCGCACCCGAGGGACGCCGTCTGCTGCGGGTCGAGGCGCGCAACGCCGAGACCCCGATCGAGCGCAAGCCGGAGTGGATCCGCACCACCGCGAAGATGGGGCCGGAGTACACCCAGATCCACTCGATGGTCAAGGGCCAGGGCCTGCACACGGTCTGCCAGGAGGCCGGCTGCCCGAACATCTTCGAGTGCTGGGAGGACCGCGAGGCCACCTTCCTCATCGGCGGTGACACCTGCACCCGCCGCTGCGACTTCTGCGACATCGCCACCGGTCGCCCGCAGCCGCTCGACCCGGAGGAGCCGCGCAAGGTCGCCGAGTCGGTCCGCACGATGGGGCTGCGGTACGCCACGGTCACCGGCGTCGCCCGCGACGACCGCCCGGACGGCGCCGCCGGCCTGTACGCCGAGACGATCCGCCAGATCCACGCGCTCAACCCGAACACCGGTGTCGAGATCCTCCCGCCCGACTTCGGCGCCCGCCCTGAGCTGGTCTCCCAGGTCTTCGACGCCCGCCCCGAGGTGTTCGCGCACAACCTCGAGACGGTGCCGCGCATCTTCAAGCGGATCCGGCCCGCCTTCACCTACGAGAAGTCGCTGCGCGTGCTGACCATGGCCCGCGAGGCCGGGCTGGTCACCAAGTCCAACCTCATCCTCGGGATGGGCGAAGAGGACCACGAGGTCGAGGAGGCCATCCGCGACCTCCACGACGCCGGCTGCGACATCCTCACCATCACCCAGTACCTGCGCCCCTCCCCGATGCACCACCCGATCGACCGGTGGGTCAAGCCCGAGGAGTTCGTGCACTGGTCCGACGTCGCGACCGACGTCGGGTTCAAGGGCGTCATGGCCGGGCCGCTGGTCCGCTCCTCCTACCGCGCCGGACGCCTGTGGGCGACCGCGATGAAGCGCTGGGGCCGCCCGGTGCCCGAGCACCTGGCCCACCTCGCCGAGGCCGCGTCCGACCCGGCCCGCCAGGAGGCGGCGGCGTTGGTGGCCCGGGCCTCCCGCCCCGTATCCTGAGGGTCGCCCCCGCACGCACGCGGGCCGGCGCACGTCCCCGACCAGGAGCACCTCCCCGTGTCCGACGCACCCGAGAAGAAGCAGGGCCGCATCGCCGAGATCCGGCAGGCCTACCGCGCGATCAAGTCGCTCGACCCGAAGCTCGGGTGGTGGATGCTCGGTGCCGCCCTCCTCGCCGCGGCCGTCGTCATCGGCATCGGCGCGTACTTCGGCGGCGGCTGGCTCATCTACGCCGTGCTGGTCGCGATCCCCACGGCCCTGCTCGCCGCGGTCATCGTCATGAACCGGCGCGGCAACACGGCGATGTACAAGGCCCTCGACGGACAGGTCGGCGCGGCCGGCGCGGCCCTGACCGGCATGGGCCGGCGCGGCTGGTTCGCGTCGCAGGAGCCGGTGGCACTGGACGGTGCCCGCGGCACCCGCCCCCAGGACATGGCCGGCGCCGCGATGGTCTTCCGGGCGCTCGGCCGTCCGGGGATCGTCCTCATCGGCGAGGGCCCCGCCGGCCGGGTCGCCAAGCTCCTCAAGCAGGAGGAGAAGAAGGTCGCCCGCGTCGCGCCCGGCGTGCCCGTGCACCTGTGGACGGTCGGTGACGACGAGGGTCAGGTGCCGGTCAAGAAGCTCTCGGGCAAGCTGACCCGGATGCGCCCCGTGCTGAGCAAGGCGGAGGTCTCCGTCGTCAATAAGCGCCTCACCTCGCTCGGTGGCCTCAAGCCGCCGATCCCCAAGGGCGTCGACCCGACCAAGGCCCGCATGGACCGCAAGGCGATGCGCGGCCGCTGAGGCCCCGCCTCACGCCCGCTGGCGACCACCCCCGGACCTGCGGGGACGTCGCCCGACGGCCCCCGGTCTCCCTGCCGACCGGGGGCCTCGACGCACCACACGGCAACGCTGCACTGGGTCGCCTACCGTGTGCGCCACCGGGATTGCTCCCGGCACGCCCAGTCTCCCGCGCCGGCGACGGCCGGGCCCGCCGGTGTCCGGTACGTCACTTCCCCGGCGTGGCCGGGACGGTGGGGCGGACGATGCGGGTGCCCGCGGCGAGGTCGTGCAGCCCGCGGCCACCGACGGTGACGGCGGCCGGGAGGACGAGGGCGGCGAGCACCGAGCGGAGGAGCACCTGGAGCGGGAAGGGGCCGGGGCGCACCTGCCACACCTGCAGGCCCATGAGC
>JACXUW010000292.1 GCA_014763705.1 Micrococcales bacterium
CGTATCGGGTGACCCGATACGACCGCGCCTCACCCGAGTTCGGTTCTCGGGTGAGGCGCAGCGTTCTCGGGGATGGGGCCGCTGGCCAGGCGGCGGGCCGCTGGTCAGGCGGCGGGCCGCTGCTCAGCCGCGGCGCGAGCAGCCACGAGCCGAGGCCCCAGGACCGCGGGGGCGTCGACCTCGGACCAGATGATCCGCTCGACGAGGTAGCCGGCCCGGCGCCCACGGTCCTCGCGGCGCTTCTCCTTCCAGAGCGCGTCCGCGTCGCTCGCGTACTTGACCCGGCCGTCGAACTCCAGCACGAGGTTCGTGCCGTCGACGCCGAGGTCGCCGTACCCGAAGACGCCTGTTGCGTCCCGCAGGGGGACCTGCGGGGTGACGCGCCAGCCCAGGGCGACGACGAAGAGTCGCGTGAGCGTCTCGCCGACCGACTCGGAGCGGCCGTCCATGAGGGCGATGGCCGTCCGCACCCGGCCCGACTCCGGCCATCCCTCGACGAGGTGGGCGACCGCGTCGATCTCGGCGCGCGTGACCAGCCCGTGGTGCAGGGCGTGGTCGGCCGCCACGACCGCGGCGACGTGCCCGTGGTCGAGTGCGGTCTGCACGACCGCCTGGGCCAGGTTCGGGGCACCCGACCGGGTCGTCGGGCGTCGCACTGCAGGGTGCGGGGGGCGGATCCGACACAGGTCGGTCAGCACCTCGCGGTGGACGGGCCGAGCGACATCGGCCCGGTCGGAGCCGATCCGGTGCACCGGGACGCCGGCCAGGACGAGGGCGGAGGCGCCGACCGCGTACGAGTCCGGATACAGCGCCAGTGCCCCGCGCGTCCGCACGAGGAGGCGGGCATCGACCCGGCCGTCCCGCCACGGCGTGGTGCTGGAGACGGAGCGGGCGACGACGTGCACCTCCTTGTCCCGGCGCAGCCGCGCGAGGCCACGGTCCCCCACCCCGACGCGCCGGGCCTGCATCGTCGTGAAGACACCGCCTTGGGCGTCGGCCAGCGCTCGGAGTGCGTCATCCATCGGGTCAGCGTCCGATGGCGCGGAGGGTCACGTCATCGGGGCCGACCCGATCTGTGGACGACCACGGGCGACCCTCCGCCCTGTGGACGATTCCCCCTACCGAGAAGGCCGCGCCTCGCCCGACAACGGTTCCCGGGGAGAGCGCGGCCGTATCGGGTCACCCGATACGCGTGGTGCCCGTGGGGTATGGCAGTGGCAGCGGCGGCGGGCCGGGTCAGCGCAGGCGGGCCACGAGGTCGGCGACCTCGACGCGAGGACCGGTGTAGAACGGCACCTCTTCGCGCACGTGCAGCCGCGCCTTCGAGGCGCGCAGCTCGCGCATGAGGTCGACGATGCGGTGCAGCTCGTCGGCCTCGAAGGCGAGCACCCACTCGTAGTCGCCGAGCGCGAACGCCGCGATCGTGTTCGCTCGGACGTCGGGGTACTCCCGCGCCATCCGGCCGTGCTCGACGAGCATGTCGCGCCGCTCCTGGTCCTCCAGGACGTACCAGTCGTACGAACGCACGAACGGGTAGACGCAGACGTAGGCGCGGGCCTCCTCGTCGGCGAGGAACGCCGGGATGTGGCTCTTGTTGAACTCGGCCGGCCGGTGCAGCGCCGCGACCGACCAGACCGGGTCGAGGTGCTGCCCGAGGTCGGTGCGCAGCAGGCCGTGGTACGCGCCCTGCAGCGCCTCGATGGTCGGCGCGTGCCACCAGACCATGAGGTCGGCGTCGGCGCGCAGCCCGGCCACGTCGTAGACCCCACGGACGACGACGTCCTCGGCACCGACCGCGGCGAACAGCTGCTCGACCTCGTCGGCGAGGGCCGCGCGGTCGGCGTCACCGAGCGGCTCGGCGAGGGCGAACACCGACCACATCGCGTAGCGGATCGTGTCGTTGATCTCGCGGATGCGGGCCGCGCCGGGCTTGCTCGGGGCGGGACGGCTGGGGGTGGTCATCCGGACTCTCCTCGGGGTGCTGCGGTGGTCGCCGCGACGCCCGCGGCGGAGGTCAGGTGCTCGACGACGGCTCGCGCGGCGCGGGTCGCGGACGCGACGACGGCCGGCACGCCGACCCCGTCGTAGGCGGCCCCGGCGACCTCGACCCCCGCGAGCCGCTCGACGTCCGCGCGGACGCGGGCGACGCGGTCGAGGTGGCCGACGGCGTACTGCGGCAGGCCACCGCCCCAGCGCTGCACGTGGTGGTCGACGACCGGAGGCAACGGCGCCCCGAGGGCCTCCCCGATCTCGGCGACGGCGAGGGTGACGAGGTCGGCGTCGTCGCGCTGGAGCACGGTCTCCTCATGGGCCCGGCCGAGCGAGGCGCGCAGGTGGACGAGCTCCGGCGACAGCGCGCCGACCCAGCCCCACTTGGCGGCGCTGAACGTGCTCGCCTTGACGGCCCGGCCCTCGACGGGCGGCACGAGGAAGCCCGAGCCGGGCAGGTCGGGCAGTCCCTCCCGGCGGACGGCGAGGGTGACGACGGCCATCGAGGCGGTCTCGACCTCGCCGAGCGCGGCCGCCGCCCCGGGAGCCAGGGCGGTGAGCAGCCGGGACGTCGGGGTGGCCGGCGTCGCCAGGACGACCGCGTCCGCCTCCAGCGCGACGGGGTCGGCCGCGGAGCCGACGACCAGCCGCCAGCGGTCCCCGACGCGCTCGAGCCCGCGGACGACGGCTCCGGTGCGCAGCAGGGCCCCTCGGACGCGCAATGCCTCGGCGAGCTCGCCCGGCAGGCGCCCGATGCCCCCGCGGATGCCCGCGAAGGGCGATCGCGGCCCCCCGCCGGAGGACCCGCCGTGATCTTCACCCAGTACTACCTCGACTGCCTGTCGCAGGCTTCGTACCTCGTCGCCGACGAGGGCACCGGTCAGGCCGTCGTCGTCGACCCCCGCCGCGACGTCGCCGAGTACGTCGCCGACGCCGCCGCCCGCGGCCTGACCATCGTCGGTGTCGTCAACACCCACTTCCACGCCGACTTCGTCTCCGGCCACCTCGAGCTGGCCCGCGAGACCGGCGCCTGGATCGGCTACGGCGAGGCCGCGCAGGCCGACTTCGACATCCGCCACCTCACCGACGGCGAGCGCATCTCCCTCGGCGACGTGACCCTCGAGATCATGGCCACGCCCGGGCACACCCCCGAGTCGATCTCGGTCCTCGTGTACGAGCACGCCGACGACGAGGTCGCCTACGGCGTGCTGACCGGCGACGCCCTGTTCATCGGCGACGTCGGGCGCCCCGACCTGCTCGCCTCGATCGGCGTGACCGCCGACGAGCTCGGCCGGATGCTCTACGACTCGATCCAGCACCGGCTGATGGGTCTCGACGACGCCGTCCGCGTCTTCCCGGCGCACGGCGCCGGCTCGGCCTGCGGCAAGAACCTCTCGACCGAGAAGCAGTCGACGATCGGCGAGCAGCGCCGCCTCAACTACGCCTGCCAACCGATGACGGAGGCCGAGTTCCTCGCCGTCGTCACCGCCGGCCAGCCGAGCGCCCCCGAGTACTTCGTCTACAACGCGGTCCTCAACCGCCAGGAGCGTGGCGTCCGCGAGCTCGGGGCGAGTGTTCCGGCGCTCTCGGCCGACGAGGTCGACGCGGCGCTCGCGTCCGGCGCGGTGGTGCACGACGCCCGCGACCCGCAGGAGTTCGCGGCCGCGCACCTGACCGGCTCGGTCAACGTGCCGGTCGACGGTCGGATGGCCGAGACGGTCGGGATGGTCTTCGCGCCCGAGCAGCGGATCGTCGTCGTCGCCCCCGAGGGGGCCGAGCAGGAGGTCGCGACCCGCTTCTCCCGCATCGGCTACGACCACGTCGTCGGGCACGTCGCCGACGTCGAGGGCTACTTCCTCGCACACGCCGACCACGTGGCGCGGGCCAGCCGGCTCACCGTCACCGAGGTCGCGGAGGCCGCCGAGCGGCCCGACGTCCAGCTCGTCGACATCCGCAACGCCGGCGAGGTCGAGGCCGGGATGGTCCCCGGCGCCCGGCACATCCCGCTCGCCGAGCTGGCACGGCGCAGTGGTGAGCTGGATGCCGACCGGCCGGTGGTCGTCTACTGCGCCGGTGGCTGGCGCAGCTCGGTCGGCACGAGCCTGTTGCGCGCCAAGGGTTTCGGCGACGTCTCCGACCTGCTCGGTGGCTACGCGGCCTGGGACCAGGCGCACGCCCCGGCCTGACCTCGGCGCGTCCGGCTGACCGCTTGCTCACATCCCCGCGGCGGGACGTCCGGGCGGGAGGACGCTGGAGGCGAGGAGGCATCATGACCGACTTCGACCTCGAGACCGTTCCTGCCACCACCGTGGCCACCCTTCGCCGGACGGTGCCCGTCGGCGAGCTCCCCGAGTTCTTCGGCACCGCGCTGACCCTGGTCGCCGAGGCGGTGGCCGACGCCGGGGGACGGGTCACCGTCCCTCCGTTCGCCTGGTACCACTCGATGCCCACCGACACGGTCGACGTGTCCGCCGGGTTCGCCGTGGTCGGCGACGTGCACACGCTCGACGGTGCGGCCGGGCTCCACGAG
>JACXUW010000293.1 GCA_014763705.1 Micrococcales bacterium
TGGGGATGGTCTTCTGGGTCGGGCTGCTGCCGCTGCTGCTGCAGCGCGTGCTGCTGCACGACGCGGGGCTGCCCGAGAAGCTGCTGCCGACGGTGGCCATCTTCGTCGCGCCGCCGTCCGTCGCGATGCTGTCGTGGGGCGCGCTGGCCGACGGGTTCGGGGACCCGGTGGGTCGGGTGCTCTACGCCTCCTCGATGGCCTTCGTCGCGATCCTGCTCGGGCAGCTCGGCCGGCTGCGGCGCATCCCCTTCGCCCTGCCGTACTGGGCCTACACCTTCCCGCTGGCCGCGGCCTCGGCGGCGGCGGTCGCGATGGCCGGCGCCCGCCCGCAGGTGGCGTACGACGTCGTCGCGTGGCTGCTGCTCGGCGGGACGACGGTGCTCGTGCTGGTCGTCAGTGCCCTGACCCTGCGGACCGCCGCCCAGCGGCGGATCTGCCTACCGGAGTGAGGGAGTCGGCCGTGCCTGTCGGGACCCTGCCCCCGTGGAAGCGGGTGCTCGCCGTCGTGGCACACCCGGACGACGAGTCCTTCGGGCTCGGCGCACTACTGGATGCGTTCGGCCGCGCCGGCGCCGAGGTGCACGTGCTCTGCCTGACGCGCGGCGAGGCGTCGACGCTCGGCGACGTCCCGGGCGACCTGGCCGCGGTGCGTAACGCCGAGCTGCGTTCCGCCGCAGCGGCCCTCGGCATCACGCACGCGTCCCTGTGCGGGCACCCGGACGGCGGGCTGGCCGAGGTGCCCGACTCCGTCGTGCGGGCCGACGTCGCGGCCGAGGTGGAGCGGGTGCAGCCGGACGGGCTCGTCGTGTTCGACCCCGTCGCCGGGGTCACCGGGCACGCCGACCACGCGGCGGCCTCGGTCGCCGCGGTGGCGGTGGGGGAGTCGCTCGGGGTGCCGGTGCTCGGCTGGGCCCTACCGGAGGTGGTCGCGGCCACCCTGCGGGAGGAGACCGGTGGCGGTTTCGCGGGGCATCCGCCGGAGGTGCTCACCGAAGTGGTCGTCGACCGCACCCGCCAGCTCGAGGCGGTGCGTTGCCACGCGACGCAGGCGGTGCCGGGCAGCGTGCTCTGGCGGCGCCTCGAGCTGCTCGGCGACAAGGAGTACGTGCGCGTCCTCGCCTGAGGCAGGCTGGGCCGGTGGCCGACACCGTCGCGGGGATCGCGTTCTACGCCGTCGTCGTCCTGGCGATGCTCGCCGCGCTGCGCGCGGTCGCGGCGGGCCGGGAGCCGTCCCCTCCTCGACCGGCGGCGGCGGCGGTGGGGCTCTGGCTCGTCGTCGCGGTGCCGTCGCTGGTGCAGCTCGCCGTCCCGGAGCTGCTCCCCGCGCTGGAGCGGGACGCCGGGCTGATCCGGGCCGGACAGGTGTGGCGGCTCGTGAGCAGCGCGGTCGTCCAGGACGGTGGGCTCGTCGGCACGGTCTCGAACCTCGTCATCCTCGCCATCACCGTCGTCGCGGCCGAGCGGTACTGGGGTGGGCGACGCACGTGGGTCACCTTCTGGGTCGCGGTGGTCGGCGCAGACCTCCTGGTCCTGGGCGTCGAACCGGTCGGCGGCGGCAACTCGATGGCGACCCTCGCCCTCGCGTGCGCGGTGGCATCGAACGCGCTCGTCTCGCCCTCGCGGCGCTAGGCCCGGCCACCCGCGGTCGGCGTCCTCGTGGCGGTCGGTGTGATCGCGGCGGCAGGGAACTACCACGCCGTCGCGTGCGCCCTGGGGCTCGTGCTCGGGCTGGTGCCACCGAGGGGCCCGCGGACCGACTCGTCAGCGTGACGGGTCGACGAGGACCATCCCGCGCGAGCCTGCTCCGCCCATCCGGGTGAGGAGGTCACCTGCCTCGGCGAGGCCGACCGGGTCGCCCGGGGCGAGGAGCGCGGCGAGGTCGAGTCGGCCGGCGGCGACGTCGGCGAGCAGCGTGGCGTAGTCGCGGGCGGCCATCCCGTGGCTGCCGAGGACGTCGAGCTCCCAGCCGATGACGCGCTCCATCGGGACGTCGGTCGGGCCGGCCGCCGGCGGCAGCAACCCGACCTGGACGTGGCGGCCGCGTCGGCCGAGGGCGAGGAGGCCGGTGCGGCACGCGCCGGGGGAGCCGACGGCCTCGATGCCGACGCGCGCGCCGCCGCCGGACCAGGTGGCGACGGCGTCGACGAGGTCGGCCTCGGAGAGCGCTGCGTCGAGGGTGAGCTCGGCGCCGAGGGCGGTGGCGCGGTCGCGGGAGGCGGGATCGGGGTCGACGGCGCAGACCCGGGCGCCGCGCGCGACGGCGATGCTGGTGGCGGCCAGCCCGACACCCCCGCAGCCGATGACGAGGACGGTGTCGCCCTCGGCGACGCGGCCGCGGGCGACGACGGCGCGGTGGGCGGTGGCGACGCGGCATCCGAGTCCGGCTGCAGTCGTGGGTGGGACGGCCTCGGGGAGCTCGACGAGGTTGGTCGGCGCGGCGTGGACGAGGACGCGCTCGGCGAAGCATCCGGGGTCGGTGAAGCCGGGCTGGCGCTGGTGCGGGCACACCTGGCCGTCGCCGGCGCGGCAGGTGTCGCAGGCGCCGCAGGCCTGGACGAACGGGGCGGTGACGGCGCGCCCGAGCCATCCGGGGTCCACGCCGTCGCCGACGGACTCGACGACGCCGGCCAGCTCGTGCCCGGGGACGTGCGGGAAGGACGCGATGTCGCTGTCGTGGCCCATCCAGCCGTGCCAGTCGCTGCGGCAGAGGCCGGCCCTCGTGACCCGGACGACGGCGGCGCCGGGGGGCGCTTGCGGGTCGGGCAGCGCGGTGACCCGCGGTGGGTCGCGGAAGGCGTCGTAGACGAGGGCGCGCACGGTGCCCAGCCTGCCAGCGGAGCGCTGGGCGCGGGGTGCGGCATCTCGCGGGAGGTCCTCCCGGGCTGAGGGGCGGTGTCCCGCGGGAGTAGTCGTGACGCCGCTATCGGGTGCCCCTCCCCGGGGGGCAACCACGACGAGCGGTTGGTCACGGCTCTCGGTGGAGGACCTGTTGTGCCGCTATCGGGTGCCCCTCCTCGGGGGGCAACCACGACGGGCGGCTGGTCCCGGCTCTCGGAGGAGGACCTGTCGTGCCGCTATCGGGTGCGCCTCCTCGGGAGGCAACCACGACGAGCGGCTGGTCCCGGCTCTCGGAGGAGGAGCCGTCGTGCCGCTATCGGGTGCCCCTCCTCGCGGGGCAACCACGACGAGCGGCCGATTGCACCGCAGCGTGATGCACCCGGAATGAGCGGCTGGTTGCGCCAGTCGCCGGGGCAACCCGCCGCTCGTCTCAGATGCACTCGCTACCGGCGCACCGGACCGCTCGTCGGGGTTGCTTCTTGGGGAGGGGCATCCGATAGTCGCGGGAACGGCACCCCGGATGGTGGGCCGCCGGACCGCTCGTCGGGGTTGCTTCCTGGGGAGGGGCACCTGATGGTCGCGGGAACGGCACCCCGGATGGTGGGTCGCCGGACCGCTCGTCGGGGTTGCTTCCTGGGGAGGGGCATCCGATAGTCGCGGGAACGGCACCCCCCGGATGGTGGGCCGCTTGACCGCTCGTCGGGGTTGCTTCCTGGGGAGGGGCACCCGATGGGCGCGGCGCCGACACCTGCCGCGTCCCGGTCGCCGACCCCGCCGCCTCGCGCGGCCCGGGCACGACCCCGGCCGGGTTAGGTTGGCGGGATGGCCACCGCGGACCGACTGCTCGACCTCAGCGGGCAGGGCTGGGTTCAGGTCACCGAGCTCGCCGTGGCCATGCTGCTCTCGCTGGCCATCGGCTTCGAGCGCCAGGTCCAGCAGAAGTCCGCCGGTCTGCGCACCTACACGCTCGTCGGCACCGGCTCCGCCCTCTGGGTCCTCGTCAGCAAGTACGGCTTCGCCGACGTGCTCGGCAGCCAGGTCTCGTACGACCCCTCGCGTGTCGCGGCGGGCATCGTCAGCGGGCTCGGCTTCATCGGTGCCGGCGTTATCTTCATGCGCCGCGACACCGTGCGCGGCCTGACCACCGCCGCGAGCATCTGGATGACCTCCGCCGTCGGGGCCGCTGCCGGAACCGGCCTCCTCCTTCTCGCGACGGCGACGACGCTCGCCTACTTCCTCCTCATGTACGGCATCCACCCGCTCGGTCGCCTCGCCGCCCGCTTCCGCCCGCACGTGTTCGGCCTGCGCATCACCTACGAGGACGGCCGCGGGCTGCTGCGCGACATCATCGACGCCGTGACGACGGCCGGGCTCTCCGTCGAGGAGCTGCGCAGCCGCCGGCGCGACGACGACGGCGCCGCCGCGCTCGTCGACGTCACCCTCGTCCTCGCCGGCTCGACCGACCTCGCCCGGCTCACCGACACCCGGGCCCGGGAGCCGCAGCGGGTCCAGCAGGCCTGGGACGAGCGCACCCTGCGTCCGCTGCTGCCCGACGACGGCCGGCTGCTCCTCGTCGCCGCCGACCACCCGGCCCGCGGCGCGCTCGGCGTCGGCCCCGACCCGATGGCGATGGCCAGCCGCTCCGACCTGCTCGACCGCCTGGTCACCGC
>JACXUW010000294.1 GCA_014763705.1 Micrococcales bacterium
CGCCCCGACCGCCCCCACCGCGACTCCCGAAGGAGCCCCCCGATGAGCACCCGCGTCGTCGGCGACACCGCCGTCCTCACCCAGCGCTCGCTGCGCCACGTGCTGCGCAGCCCCGACACGATCATCACGACGGCGATCACCCCGATCGCCATGCTCCTGCTCTTCGTCTACGTCCTCGGCGGCGCGATCGAGGTCGGCGGCAGCCGGAGCGACTACGTCGACTACCTCCTGCCCGGCATCCTCGTCATCACCATCGCCTCCGGCATCGCGTACACCGCGTTCCGCCTGTTCACCGACGTCACCGGAGGCATCGTGGAGCGGTTCCGCTCGATGCCGATCGCCCGCTCGGCCGTCCTGTGGAGCCACGTGCTCACCTCGGTCGTGGCCAACCTCGTCTCGCTGGCCCTCGTCGTGCTCGTCGGGCTGCTCATGGGCTTCCGGTCCAGCGCGGGCCTCCTCGGCTGGCTCGGGGTGCTCGGGCTGCTCGTCCTGCTCACCCTCGCCCTCACCTGGCTCGCGGTCATCCCGGGCCTCACCGCGACCTCGGTCGACGGCGTGAGCGGGTTCTCCTACCCGCTGATCTTCCTGCCGTTCGTCAGCTCGGCCTTCGTGCCGACCGACGGGATGCCCGGCCCGGTGCGCTGGTTCGCCGAGCACCAGCCGGTCACCCCCGTCGTCGACACCCTGCGCCACCTGCTCGCGGCCGAGCCGGTCGGCAGCGCGGGGTGGACGTCCGTCGCCTGGTGCCTCGCCCTGCTCGTCCTCGCCTACGTCCTCGCGATGCGCACCTACCGCCGCAGGACCGCCTGAACCACCCGTTCACCACCACCCGTGAGAAGGAGTCACACCGTGCACCGCATCCTGACCAAGGTCATCGGCGAGAAGAAGGAGTGGAAGGCGATGGAGGCCCGGGCCGCGGCCCTCCCCCGCGACTTCCGCACCGTCTACGGCGAGGTGAAGTCGTACGTCTGGAAGTTCGCCGACGGCGACGGCCACGAGTCGATCGGCGCGCTCGCGACCATCCTCGGCCGGTTCGAGGAGGCGGCCGCCGAGGGCCGGGGCGTCGGCGACGTCACCGGCTCGGACGTCGCCGCCTTCTGCGATCGCCACCTCACCGGCGTCGCGAGCTGGACCGACGGGTGGCGCGCGTCGCTCAACGGCGCCGTGTCCCGCAAGGTCGCAGACTGAGGCCGTGCTCACCATCAGCCAGCTCGCGGCGTACGCCGGCGTCACCGTCCGCGCGGTGCGTCACTACCACGCGAAAGGGCTGCTCCCGGAACCGGAGCGCGACCACTCGGGGTACCGCCGCTACGACGCCGGGGCGGCGGTCCAGCTCGTGCGGATCCGCACGCTCGCGGACGCCGGGGTCCCGCTCTCGCGGGTCCAGGAGCTGCTCGCCGCCGACGACGAGGAGTTCGCGGCGGCGGTCGAGGACATCGACCGCCGCCTGCGGGCCGAGATCCGCGAACGGCAGCGACACCGCGAGCGCATCTCCCGCCTGGCCGCCGGTGACAGCCTCGCCCTCCCGCCCGAGGCCGTCGCCTACCTCGACCGGATGCGCGAGCTGGGGCTGCCCCACCGGGTCATCGACGGCGAGCGCGACGCGTGGATCCTCGTCGCCGCCCAGCTGCCGGAGCGGATGGACGCGTACATCGCGAGCAAGCGCAGCCAGATCGAGGACCCCGACATCGTCGACTTCTACCGCGAGATCGACGAGATGCTCGACTGGGCACCGGGCGACCCGCGGCTCCCGGCCTTCGCCGACCGCCTCGTCGCCCAGCTCGAGGCCGCCGACACGGACGAGATGACCGCGTTCGCGACCCAGGGCATCCCGGACGACCTCGCCGCCCTCCTCGACTCGATGTTCCTCGACCAGGTGCCCGTCGCACCCGAGCTGGTGCAGCTGGTGCGCGAGCGCGGCTGGACGGGCTGGACCGTGCTGCGCCGGGTCGACGACGCCCGCTGACCGGCCACCCGGAGGGACCCGCGGCCCCATCGGGGTGCGGCGCGGCATACTCTTGTCCTCGGGGACCGGTCCTCCCACCGAGGACACCCGGGCGCACACCGTGACCCGGGAGGCAGCACCGGGCTGCGCGTGCGGGACCGCCGCACACGCCGAGTCCCCGGGAGCCGCCGCGCCGCCACCAGCGCGCCGCGGCCCGCGCCGGTCCTGCACGGCCCGACCCAGGAGAAGGAACGCTTGGCACCGCGAGCACCGCGCCGCAACGGCAACCGCAGCGCGTCGCGCACCCCGTCGCGCGAGCGCCGGCCCTCGCGCGGCCCCCACGAGGAGGGCCTCCTCCCGCTCATGGCGCGCTCGGTGCGCCAGCTCGAGGCGGCCGCCGGCCGAGGCCCGGTCCGGCCCAGCGGCCGCACGACCTACCAGGTGCTCGCCCTCCTCGTGCGCGAGGAGCGGGCACGGGTCAAGGGCGACCCCGAGGTCTCGGAGGCCGAGCGGACGGCCACCCTCACCCGTCTCGACGGCATCGCGACGATCCTCGCGAAGACGGCCGCCCGCGACACCACGCTGCTCCAGCTGCTGGCCGACGACGCGGTGGTCCCGCCCGAGGCCCGCGACCTCAAGAACGAGATGCTCCGGGCCGCCGGGCGCGAGCCGGAGCCCGAGCCCGAGCCGGAGCCGGTCGCCACCGAGGACCCGGCCGCCGCGCGGCGGGTCGTCCCGCAGACCGTCATGGCCCGCCAGCTCGCCAACCCCTTCCTCGCCCCCGACCTCTCCGCGGTCGCCGTCGCGAAGCCGACGTCGAACCGGCTCGCGACCTGGGAGCTGCTCACCCCGCTGTTCCGTGCCTTCGAGCAGGGCGGTGACGCCACCTGCATGCCGCTGCCGGAGCCGACGGAGGTCGTCCACGGCGTCGCCGACCTCGAGCTGATGCACCACCAGGCCCAGGTCGTCGCGGCCGCCGCGGCCGGGCACCGCACCTTCCTCCTCGCGGACGAGCCGGGCCTCGGCAAGACCGCCCAGGCCCTCCTCGCCGCGACCGCCGCCGACGCGTTCCCGCTGCTCGTCGTCGTGCCCAACGTCGTCAAGGCGAACTGGGCGCACGAGGCCGAGCTGTGGACCCCGCGCCGCACGGCGACGGTGGTGCACGGCGACGGCGACACCGTCGACGGCTACGCCGACATCGTCATCGTCAACTACGACATCCTCGACCGGCACGTCGGATGGCTCGGCAACCACGGCTTCCGCGGGATGGTCGTCGACGAGGCCCACTTCATCAAGAACAAGGGGTCGCAACGGTCGCGGCACGTCCTCGCCCTCGCCGACCGCATCCGTGCCCGGTCCGGGTCCCCCCTCCTCATGGCCCTCACCGGCACCCCGCTCATCAACGACATCGAGGACTTCCGGGCCATCTGGCAGCTGCTCGGCTGGATCGACGACACCGGTCCGCGCCGTGAGCTGCGCGCGGCCCTCGAGGCCACCGGCCTCACCCCGGCCGACCGCGGCTTCTCCACCGCCGCGCGGACCGCGGTCATCGACCTCGGCATCGTGCGCCGCCGCAAGGTCGACGTCGCCGCCGACATCCCTGCCCGCCGGGTCGCCGACCTCCCCGTCGAGCTCGACGACGACGCGAGCCGCTCCATCCGGGCCGCCGAGCAGGACCTCGCGCGCCGCCTCGTGCGTCGCTACGACGCGGCGATGGAGGCCCGCACCGGGGACGACGTCGTCGGGATCGACCACGAGCTGGTCCGCCGGGTCGCCTCGGCCGAGCGCCGCAAGACCGGCGACGACGCCTCCGGCGAGAACGTCTTCTCCGTCATGCGCAAGATCGGACAGGCCAAGGCCGGCCTCGCCGCCGACTACGCCGCCCAGCTGGCCCGCAACGTCGGCAAGGTCGTCTTCTTCGCCAAGCACGTCGACGTCATGGACGCCGCGGAGCAGACCTTCACCAAGCGCGGCATCGGGCACTCATCGGTGCGCGGCGACCAGACGCCGGCGGTCCGGAAGCGGAACATCGAGGCCTTCCTCACCGACCCCGAGGTGCAGGTCATCGTGTGCTCGCTCACCGCGGCCGGCGTGGGCCTCAACCTCCAGGTCGCCTCCAACGTCGTCCTCGCCGAGCTGTCCTGGACCTCCGCGGAGCAGACCCAGGCCATCGACCGCGTCCACCGGATCGGGCAGACCGAGCCGGTCACCGCGTGGCGGGTCATCGCCACCGGAACGCTCGACCCGCGCATCGCCGAGCTCGTCGACGACAAGGCGGGCCTGGCCGCGCGCGCCCTCGACGGCTCCGACGAGGAGGTCGGCTCGTCGGCCGACCTCCAGTTGGAGGCGCTCGTCTCGCTCCTCACGACCGCTCTGGAGTCGCGCGGCGCGGCCTGAGCCCCGGGTGGCACCGCCGCCCGGGGCGGGCATCGCGGGGTGCCGACACAGGCATACCGGCCGCGTGGCGGGGTAGCCCTCCGGGGACCGCCGTCCCGTCGTCCCCGGAGGTGTTGCCACCCGTGACCGCCAGACCCACCGCCCCCCGTGCCCCGCTCCGGGG